>JAGLKG010000598.1 GCA_023141835.1 Maribacter sp.
TCCTGCATTAATAGTTGGGAATGGAAGTAGATTTGCTGCCCACTTTACGGTTTTGGATAAGCACCAACCCGCTCGAGAAGGTTCAGTTACAGTAAGTTTGATAAAAGATGGTCAAGGTATTAGGAATACGGTGGATGCACCTTCATCACCTGGTATATTTTCCCCTGCCATTCGACCTAAAGAAGCAGGTAAGTATCAATTGGTTTTTGAATTAACTACACTCGAATATTCAGATAAAATCACTATTGATGATGTTACCGTATATGCTAATGCAGATGAAGCAATAAAAGCGTTGGGTACTGCTGAAGACGATGGTAGTATTTCGTTTTTAAAAGAACAGGCATGGAAAATCGATTTTCAGACCGCAGCTGTAGTTTCAGATACGATTTATGATGTCATCAATACGTCCGGCGTATGGATGCCATCGCCCAGTTCGGTCAAATCCCTTGTGGCAAATGCTGACGGATTGGTAGATTTTGCCATAGAAAACCTTACCGAAGGTAAGCCTGTTAAAAAAGGTCAATTGTTGATGACCTTAAGCAGTCGTGGCTTGGCAGCAAATAATCTGGGTGCCGAAATCGCTTCCTCAAAAGCGAAATTCCAACAGGCAAAATCGGAGTACGAACGTAAAAAGGATCTCTATGAATCCAAAATAGTTCCCAAGTCCGAATTTGAAAAAGTGGAAAGCGATTTCTTGGTTGCCCAATCCAATTATAAAACCCTTTCCGCAGGGGTTTCGGGAAGTGGTAAACAAGTACGTGCACCATTTAATGGGTTCATCAAATCCATAAACGTGTCCAATGGCGAATATGCCGCACAAGGAAAGCCTTTGGTCAGTGTTGGGACGCATCAATCGAAAATGCTCAAAACACAGGTCTCACCCTCTTCAGGCCTGACGATGGAAAGTATACAGGGCATTTGGTTTCAGACCGAAGCTGCCCAATGGAAAAATGTAACCGATGCAGGAGGTTCCATTCTTTCTATCGGTAAGGACGTGGAAAGGAACAATCCCTTAATTTCCATATATGCCCAAGTCAACGAAGAAGTCGATATGCCAGAAGGTAGCCTAACAGAAGTACAGATAGCGATGGGCAATGCCAAGGCGAGTATAACTATTCCGGTCAATGCACTTTTAGAGGACTATGGTAGTTATTCAGTCATTGTGCAACTTTCCGGCGAAAGCTTTGAACGGAGGCCTGTAAAAATCGGAAAACGAAATGGACAGAATGTTGAAGTCCTAAAAGGGTTGGAAACGGGAGAAGTGGTCGTAACCCAAGGGGCCTATCAAGTAAAAATGGCATCAATGTCCGGTTCAACGCCCGCACACGGCCACGAACATTAAAAACGAAGAGAATGTTAAACAAAATATTATCAATTTCACTTCATAACAGATTGCTCATTTTATTGGGAGCAGTGGCATTGAGTGTATTGGGCATTTACTATGCGGGTACGATGAATGTCGATGTATTTCCAGACCTAACAGCACCCACGGTAACCATTCTTACCGAAGCGCACGGAATGGAATCTGAAGAAGTCGAAAAATTAGTAACCTATCAATTGGAAACAGCCTTGAACGGCTCACCAAATGTAAGGCGAATCCGATCGTCATCAGCAGCAGGAATTTCCATTGTTTGGGTAGAATTTGAATGGGGAACCGATATTTATCGAGCTCGCCAAAGTGTTAGTGAACGTATCCCGATGGTGAGGGAGAATTTACCTGAAGGAATTGGAGCGCCAACAATGGCACCTATTTCATCCATTATGGGCGAAATAATGCTGTTGGGTGTTACGTCAGATACTTTGTCACCTATGGAATTACGAACGCTTTCCGATTGGACTATTAGACCTCGTATAAAAGCCATTGGCGGTATTGCCAATGTGGTGGTCATCGGTGGCGATTATAAGCAATACCAAGTATTTGCCAATCCTGAAAAAATGAAGCATTATGACGTGAGTCTTTCAGAATTACTAGAGCAAGTAAAAGAAGCAAACAAAAACGCATCTGGCGGAGTTATCAATCAATATGGAAATCAATACATCATTAAAGGTAGCGGAAGGGCTTATGCCTTAGAAGATTTGCAGGAAGCCGTTT
>JAGLKG010000599.1 GCA_023141835.1 Maribacter sp.
AGACCTGATCAGGTCTTTTTTTATATCCGTAATGTATAGAATCATGCTCTTTCTCTGTATTTCAGTACTTTTAAAATAAAACAGTACCATGAAAAAGGACAATCCACATAAACCTTTGGCCTTTTTGACCAACGAGCTGTGGTTCCCTGATGTATCGGATGCGAATTTTGAGGGCTTGTTGGCAGTTGGTGGTGACCTGTCACCAAAAAGATTGATACTTGCTTATCAAAGTGGAATATTCCCTTGGTTCAATGAAGATTCCCCCATTCTTTGGTGGTGTCCGAATCCTAGGATGGTTCTTTTCCCGGGGCACATCAAGATTTCAAAAAGTATGCGAAAAGTACTTAGGAGCAATCGATTTACCCTAACTAAAAACAGCTGTTTTGATACGGTGATTGAACAATGTGCCTTGGTAAAAAGACAGGGGCAATCAGGTACATGGATTTCAACTGAAATGAAGAATGCCTATAAACAGTTGCACAAGCTGGGTCTTGCGCAATCCTATGAGGTTTGGGAAGAGGATCAATTGGTAGGAGGGTTATACGGTATGGACCTAGGTCATGTTTTCTGTGGGGAAAGTATGTTCAGTACAACGAGTAATGCATCTAAATTTGCTTTTATAAAGCTGGCCGAAGAACTGAATCAAAAAGGGTATCACTTAATTGATTGCCAGCTTCATACAGAACACTTGGAGAGTTTGGGAGCGGAAGAAATACCAAGAGTGGAATTCATGGAATTTTTAAATGGATAATCGATTATTTGAGTAATCGTAGCGCTTCCTTTGTACTGAGATTGGCCAGGTCGTGATTGGCTACAAATGTAGTTACCCACAGTTGATTTGTTCGGCTGTATTCCCTCAATACCCAACCAATGGCCTTGTTGATAAAGAATTCATTGGAACCCAAAAGCCTTTGAATTATGTGTTCGAGTCTTATGGTATCCATTTTGCCCTTGCTTTTTAATTGATATAGCAGACAGCAACGCTGCAACCATATATTTCCTGAAGCCAACCATTTTTCCATGTAAGAATCCAATTGCTCGGGATATAGAATAAAGTAAGTCCCAATTAATTTTACCGCTATAAAGTCTACGGTATCCCACCACGATTTATGGGTCACCATGTACTCTAAAAGGGCTATATTATTCTTGGCAAACTCTTTTTTATATTTAAAGACCAATTCTTGGGCAAAGTACTGATATTCTCTTTGGGGTTTATTCCATAAAGTTTTAACGATACCTTCGACCTCTGTTTTATGCGGCAAATGGCTCTTGATCAAAAAAGGCTTTTGGATTTCTCTACGTATTGGGGTCTTAATGCCATAGAAATCAAACTGATTGCGCATATACGCCTTTTGTTCCTTTGCGATTTTAGCATTAGAGTTGCGCTTAAATTCATGTTCCAGTGATACTATGAATTCGGTCATTTTTGTATCTAAGATTGATTGTTTTTTGATCTTGCTAAACCTCATTATATCTAAAACAGTTGACTTCATGGTCGTTGACCATTCCGGTTGCTTGCATATGTGCATAAACCACGGTGCTTCCCACAAATTTGAAACCCCTTTTTTTAAGGTCTTTACTTATGGTATCGGAAAGGGCAGTATTGGCCGGACCCTCTTTATAATCTTCGATGGTATTTCTAATAGGTTGGTCATCGACGAATCTCCAGATATATACACTGAAACTACCGAACGCTTCCTGTACTCTTAAATAAGC
>JAGLKG010000006.1 GCA_023141835.1 Maribacter sp.
CCTTTCTTTATGATTTGATTGTCCAAATAAAAATCCATCACTGAAAATTCTTGCATATTGGGTTTAATGTATATATCGGTCAGTTCTGACTTCTCGATCATATATTCTGCTGCTCTATAGTTGTTTATTTGAAGTAGAATCTCAGTTGCCGAGAGCAATGCATTCCTATCCCTTAGTCCGTGTTGCACATCAACCCCAATAATTATATCAGCTCCCATTTTTTTGACTTCTTCAATCGGATAATTATTGACAACCCCGCCATCAATAAGGACTCTACCATTTACGGTTAAAGGTTCAAACAATGAAGGCAAAGTTCCACTCGCCATAATGGCCTCCGGTAAGTATCCATTATTTAACAAGACCTCTTCCCCAGTCTCTACATCTGTGGCTATACATACAAATGGAATGGGTAATTCACTAAAGTCATTGATATCTTTAACATGATATAAATATCTAACCAGTTCGTGATATATATTTTGCCCGCCGGAATAGGCAGAAGGAATCGCGATTTTGAAATTGTCAAACGGTAGTTTTATTGCATATCTTTCAGAATCCTCCTTTTCATAAAATGTTTTCACACCTCGGGGAAGATTATCACTAATCAGTTTATTGAATTCTATATTCCTGAAAATAGAATCGAGTTCGGAAGCGGAATACCCTGAAGCGTACAAGGCACCAACAATAGCCCCCATACTTGTACCTCCGATATAATCGATTGTGACACCAGCTTCTTCAATTACCTTAAGCGCTCCAATATGAGCCATCCCCTTAGCCCCACCACCACTTAATACCAAGCCTATTTTCGGATTCCCTTTATGCTCTGAGTCCTGGGATTGGGTTTGAAAAGCCAAAAACAGGAACAAAATTATCGTGACTATTTTTTTCATCTTGAAGAATAGGTCGCAGTTTTTAGTGAAATGTTTCATAAATTTTTTTTGCCTTTGCAACACCCACAACATTAGCTAGGTCTTTGATTGATGCTTCCTTGATTCTTTTGACCGATTTGAACTTTTTCAGCAACTCCTGGGCCGTTTTTTCGCCTATTCCATTTATACTTTTCAGTTCTGAACCAATGGCCGCCTTACTTCGCTTATTCCTATGAAAGGTAATACCAAAACGATGCGCTTCATTTCTTAGTTGTTGAATAATTTTTAAGCTCTCCGATTTCTTATCCAAATATAATGGTATTGGGTCCTCAGGGAAATAAATTTCCTCAAGCCTTTTTGCGATACCAACAATTGCAATTTTTCCACGTAGCCCCAAAATATCCAGACTTTTAAGTGCCGAAGACAGTTGTCCCTTTCCTCCATCAATTACTATTAACTGTGGTAAAGGTCGCTGTTCTGCCAATAGTCTTTTATACCTTCTGTACATTACTTCCTCCATTGAAGCGAAGTCATCTGGCCCAATAACGGTTTTAATGTTGAAATGCCTATATTCCTTTTTAGATGGCTTTCCATTCTTAAATACGACACATGCGGCCACCGGAAAGCTGCCCTGCATGTTGCTATTATCAAAACATTCTATATGTCTAGGCTCTTCCGACAAGCGAATGTCTTTCTTCATTTGGGCCATGATTCTATTCGTATGTCTATCGGGATCTAGAATCTTTGTTTGCTTGAACCTTTCTTGTCTAAAATATTTGGCATTCCGAATTGATAGATCCAAAATCTTTCTTTTATCGCCCAATTTGGGAATGGTAACCTTAAGATGTGGTTCGGCCACGATTTTAAAG
>JAGLKG010000060.1 GCA_023141835.1 Maribacter sp.
ATGTCCATTGTAGCGATTTGGATTGGTACGAGTGCTGGATCTATACTTGCTTCAATGCCAACACCTTGTGGGGCACCTTTGCTTAGAGGAACACCATTTAACACCCATAAAGGAGTGCCTTCTTGTCGTATATTTACAAAATAATTGGGCAAAGATCCGCTAACCGTTACGCCTGCAAACCTTGTGACAAGATCGACTAGTGTTAGGCTTGCTTCATCTGTGTCTTTTGTGTACAAGGTGGCATCAGGGTTCTGGCCGTAAAGGGATGCTCGGGAATTCAATTTTTTTTTGTTTATTTTCTCCGTAATCACCACCTCTTCCAGCTCCATGGTATTCTGAAAATCATATATAAGCCGCATATTTTTGCGTGTTGCTGAGAAATCAGTGTACACTTGGGTGTCATCTGTATCCCTGACTGTTCGTGGACCTTTGAATTTGGGCAGAGGTAAAATGGTTTTGTTGCTGTCCAACCTTATTTGAACATCAATGGGTGTTTTTCCTTTGTTGAGGGCATTGAACACGATTTCTGTAGAATCCCTATGATTAAAATTGGGGATTAAAAATTTGCCCTCATGGGAAGTGTTGGAAGAAAACATCTCCAGATTTTCCGTGGACTGGGCTATGACGTTCAGTGTTACGTTTGCCAAGGGTTTCCCATTTAAACCTTCGGCAATTCCAGAAATGTTAAGTCCATTTGAAAAAGGAAATTTCTTTGGGGTGTTTGGACTTTTCTCGATTTCTTGCCACGGAAATTTCCGCCAACCATGGGTTAACATCACCAAATCCAAGCTGTGCATTGTCGCCCTTCTTTGATTATTAAAGAGAAGTCCAGGATTGCTTATATGACCCTTGACGTCAGATTGAAGCAGGAGATTTGTTAAGATATTCTCTGAGTTCTGATTTTTTACGATCTGTCCTTTATCGGTCACGGCCAGGGAAAGTTCGGCTGAAATGGGCCGCCCATAAGTATCGGTAACATGAACATTTATGACAACCTTGTCCCTTCTTTCAAATTTCTTTTGATCCATCTTTGCAGTAATGACCAACTCATCCTGATTGTTCACGAAAACCACACGCTCACACCAGGGTTTTCTATCTTGATCAAAAAGGGTGAGTGCCAATACACCACTTGGAATCCCGTTTTTTGGAATCTCAAAACTAACGGTCTCCCGATCTTGAAATTCAAACTTGCCCTGATAATACTTTTTGTTGTTTAGGTGGCCTACAATATAGAAGGGTCTCTTTCTTAATAGTGGGGAAGCTTGTATTTTTACCTGGATACTTTTCGGGTTGACATTGTTCACGGTCATCGCATAGCCCTCGTTCATTATTTCGGGAAGGATATGTTTGGCGCCGTCTTTTAAGATTGCCGTGTATTGCTCGCCTACTCTTGGCTTGTAAGAAAAAAAACCCGAACCTCTTACCATAGTTCCCAAGGTTGCCACGAATTTGCCTTGTGAATCCACTATCCGACCTTGTATTTTCCTTTCGAGACCATCACTCCCTATGGCCTTGAAGGCTACTACACTGACCAGTCCGTCAACGGAATACCCTCCTTCCGGAAAGAACTGCAAATCGATTTTATCTTCCATATGGGAAGAAATAAGGGGTTTGTTCCCCTCATTTATAACCTCAATTGTATGAGTGAAAAAGAAATCCGATTCAAAATTTTGCATCCAATCCGTGTATGAGCGTATTTGGTACCTTCCCGAAGGTAGATTTTCAGGAAGCTTAAGGGAGCCATAACATTTTCCCCCAATGATCTCATTTGTTTGCGAAAGAATGATTTTGTTTTCGGGCCCAATTAGATCTACATAGAGAACTTTGCTACCAGTTGAGAAATGATGATAGGATCCCAAGACCACATAGCTACTGTACCAAACATCCTCCCCAGCGGAAAACAGGTCTTTATCGGTATGCAGGTATACTTTTTCAACAGGATTATAATTATTATATAGATTAACATTCTTCCCCAGTTCCAATACGAATAGATCTCCTTTTAAATTGGATTGCATTACCGCTAACTGATTTCTGCTGTTTAGGAAAATAGAACCAAATGCCTCATCCTTTTCAAAGGATGCAATGACCTCTTCCTCGACGGGAGTCCTTTTTACAATGGGATTATCTTCCCAGAATTTTTCATTGTAACCGATTTCATCAAGCTTTTGCCAGTCGCTTTTATTTTTTCTAAACTGCCCTCCCAATTTTTTTCTTGTGGTAGGGGTATAGTGCTCAAAAAAAGTAAGGTTGGAAGTGGAGGAAGTATGGAACTCAAGGCTGTCATTCTTGTAATAGTCGAATTCTTGGTCAATTTTGACATGGTCGATTACCGATGTAAGTACGCTATCTTGTCTATACGCAATTTCATAAGAAATGGAATAGTCTTTCCATGAGCTTTTTTTTTCTGTTAGCTTTACCAATTTTAGTTTATCATGGGTTATATTCCCAACAATTTTCAGGACATCATGACTGGTGGTATTTACATATACCTCAGCATCGAAAATTGGTATTTGCAGGCTTTTCTTCGGCTTGAACCATAGCACGGCGATTTTCTCCTCCCCTGATGAAATATAGTCTACGATCCTAACATCATAAAAGGATTCAAAATCGTCATGCAGTGGAAAAATGAGTTCATCGGTATCTGGTTGCAACGGAGTTAACAAACGTGATAGCAGCGTATAGTTTTTATTGTGGACACCTCCCGGTTTTAAGGCATATCGCCCTTCCAAAATTTCCCAATCCCCGATTCCCCTTGAGGTGTAGTGAAGGTCATAAATAATTTCGGAAAACTCGGAATAGGCATCACCGTTTTTCGATTTCTGCCTATAAAAAGCCCTGCCGTAATTACGTTTGTTGGAATTTTGATCGGCCTTTTGAAATGCTTTTCTAGCCAGCTCAATGGCATATTTGTCCCGTTTGGAGTCCACGACCACCACCTCGTCCAGAATATTGGTCAAGGG
>JAGLKG010000600.1 GCA_023141835.1 Maribacter sp.
TTAAGGAACTAAAATTCAAGCAGAAATATTTATTTGACTATGTTGAAAATGGCGGTAATTTGGTATTGCAATATAATACCTCTGGAAGGTGGGCAGCTCAATTCGATAATCTAGCCCCATACCCCATGAAACTCTCAAGAGATCGGGTAACCGATGAAAATGCCCCAGTACAAATAATTGCAAAAAACCACGAATTGGTCAACTATCCCAATAAAATAACAGCATCAGATTTTGAGGGTTGGGTTCAGGAACGGGGGCTTTATTTTCCCAATGAATGGGACAAGGCCTTTACTCCAATTCTTTCTATGAATGATAAAGGAGAATCTGCTAAGTCAGGTAGTTTACTCGTTGCCCCATACGGAAAAGGCCATTACATTTACTCAGGACTTAGTTTTTTTAGAGAGCTTCCTGCCGGGGTTTCAGGAGCCTATAAAATATTTGCCAATATGTTGTCTATAGGTAAAGAGAATATAAATAATGAAACCAATATAAAAGGCTAGATATGCGCGAAAGTTTTGTTTGGAAAAAAGAATATTCCTGGGTACTGATCTTGAACATCATCTATGTTTTGGTTTTTGGGTATTTAATGACTGCTTTTACTTGATATGGGGACTTTAGATTGGATCATACTTTCGGGAACATTGCTATTTATTGTAGGTTTCGGTGTCTGGAAAACAAGGGGAAGTAAAGATGTTAATGACTATGTTCGTGGTGGCAATCAATCTAAATGGTGGACCATTGGGCTGTCTGTAATGGCCACACAGGCTAGTGCCATAACTTTTCTATCAACTCCAGGACAGGCCTTTCACGATGGAATGGGTTTCGTTCAGTTCTATTTCGGATTGCCAATTGCCATGATAATCATTTGTCTGGTCTTTATTCCTATATACCATAAACTTAAGGTGTACACGGCCTACGAATTTTTGGAAACCCGATTTGATCTTAAAACCAGATCATTAGCAGCAATTCTTTTCTTGATTCAGCGTGGTCTTGCTGCCGGGATTACCATTTTTGCTCCCTCAATCATACTATCGGCCGTACTCGGTTGGGACCTGAGGACCTTGAATGTCATCATTGGGACCCTAGTGATAATTTACACGGTATCGGGAGGTACCAAAGCTGTTAGCGTTACCCAAAAACAACAGATGTTCATTATAATAACAGGGATGTTCATCGCGTTCTTTTTTATTTTAGGATATCTGCCAGAGGATATAAGTTTTAGTAAGGCACTTAAAATTGCAGGAGCAAGTGATAAATTGAATATTTTAGATTTTAGCCTGGATACTAGAAGTAGATATACATTCTGGAGTGGTATTACAGGTGGGCTCTTTTTAGCATTGGCTTATTTTGGTACGGACCAAAGCCAAGTACAACGTTATTTATCAGGAAAATCAGTTCGAGAAAGTCAATTAGGATTGATATTCAATGCGATATTCAAGATTCCGATGCAGTTTTTCATTTTATTGGTGGGCGTTATGGTATTTGTTTTTTATCAATACAATCCGTCACCAGTGAATTTTAATCCCTCTGCCACGAATGGTGTCTTACAGTCACCTTATGCCGATGACTACAAATTACTTCAGGATCGGCAAATTACTTTGGAAACTGAAAAGACCATTGCCCAAAATAAATTCTCAACGGCCTTGGATCTTAAGGAATACACTGCCATTGAGTCCGCAAAAATGCAGATTATCAATATCAACAAAAAAGATAGTATCAATAGGGTTGCCGCTAAAGCGTTGATCATGCAGGCAGATAGTTCCCTAGAGACCAATGATAAGGATTATGTGTTTATTCATTTTATTCTGCATAATTTACCAAAGGGTCTTATCGGCCTACTTTTGGCCGTAATACTCTCTGCTGCCATGTCCTCCACTGCTTCAGAACTCAATGCCTTAGGTACCATTACGGCATTGGATTTGTATAAACGGAACAAAATAGGGGTGTTTACAGAAAAACATTATGTAAATATGTCGAAGGTTTTCACACTTTTATGGGGGGTGATTGCGATACTCATTGCTTGTGTAGCCAATCTATTTGACAACTTGATCCAGTTGGTGAATATTATTGGAAGTATATTCTATGGTAATGTTTTAGGAATATTTCTTTTGGCATTCTTTTTCAAATACGTTAAAGGTAATGCTGTATTCTTTGCTGCTATTTTGACCCAGGTTTTGGTTTGTATTATCTACTACAACTTAATACATGTATATCCATCCGGTCAAGAGAAATTGGGTTATTTATGGCTCAATTTTATTGGCTCGGCCTTAGTCATCATCATTGCGCTTGTTTTTGAAGGATTTGATAGGTTGTTAAATAGGCCTCCTATTAAGGTTTAAGCCTCATCTGGGAATTTAATGTGTGAACGAAGTCCCAAAATAAAGAGCAAATAAAAAAGCCCTGACGGTACCGTCAGGGCTTTTTACTGAATTCGAATTCTTACCTCATAGGCCGTATTACATAACTATAAGATAGGTCTCTAGGTTTAATTTGGTATTGGTCCAGGGCCATGAATCCCCAACTATTATCACCACCAACGCCCATCTGTCTATAATCGATATTGATGTTTACCAAGTCTCTCTTTTTAATATCAAAGGTGTGTCGTTGTTGTTTCGTTTCCCCCGAATCAAAATCACTGTTGTATTGGTGATGTGCACTAAATTCAAACACATCTGGAGCAAATATCTCAATGCCATGACCTTCTAAGTTGGTGAAGCTTACCCAACGTACATCTGCCCTATTTCCATTTTCTTGGGGTCTTATATACGGATAATATAAATCGCCTACCTGAGCCTCATAATTTCCGACCAATGCCGAGGTTTTCCTATCCTGATAGTTTTCATGTGGCCCTCTACCATACCAATGCACCTGTTGATATTCGTTCTTAATGATAAAGTTGCTTCCAAAACGGGGAAGTACTGACAAATCTTCTCCAAGACTACCCAGCTGGATCGTGACCCTGATTTCTCCCCTATCATTAATATCGTAGGTTATTCCAACCTGACCATTTACTCCCGCCAAATTATAAGTTGACATTATCTTCAATGCATCCCCTTCAACCTTAAATGGATTTTCAGCAATTTTCAATACATCAATGGCCTGTTTATTTTTTCCCGATTCAAACATAAAATCGGACAATTTCTGACCATCTGTTGCCTCTTTCCATGTTTTCATTCTTTTGGGCATATTGTAGCCAAAGTCATTGTCTGTAGTAGCTCGCCAGAAATTAGCCTCAATCCCTTTTATCAAAATATTTCCATGACCATAATCTATTGAAGTAATGGCCCCTTTATCCGCATTGAACTTGACCTCAAATCCCTTACCATTAATCACTACCAAATTATCTTTTTGTGTGATTTCAAGTCCGTCCTGGACATCAGCTTTTGAAAAAGTATCAGGCGTGTAATCTGTTAATTTAAATTGTTCATACGCTACCATATGACCTTGAGGTACCAGTGGCGCCTCTTCCTTGCTTCTTGCATAAATATTCAAAAAATACTCAGCCTCAGCCTCAGTTAAATCTGGAACATCGATTTGAACGGTTTTGGAAGCACCCGGGGCAACATTCAAAGCTGGTATTTCACCTGCTGCAGATTCCGCACCATTTTTAAACAATTTCCAGCTAAAATCGAAGCTGTCCAGATTGATAAAATCATATCTGTTTGTAATGGAGATGTTTCCCGTCTTGGCATTTTCGGCAGCAAATTTGACATATTGGTAAACCTTTTTAACCTCATGGAGTGAGGGGTGTGCCGACCGATCGGGGTTTACGACCCCGTTCAGGCAAAAGTTGAGATCATTTTGATAATCAGCAGCTCCCAGATCGCCTCCATAGGCCCAAAAATCTTCACCAGTTTCGGTCTTGGTCAATACACCTTGATCGACCCAGTCCCAGATAAAACCACCTTGCAGTACATCATATTTTTCAATAACATCCCAATACTCCTGAAGGTTACCTACACTATTGCCCATGGCATGGGCGTACTCGCATTGTATTAAAGGACGTTTAGGATTATTTTCTGCATACTTGATCATATCAGGTATACGCATATACATGGGCGCCTGTATGTCGGTGTTTTCATATTGGGTGGCTCCTTCGTACTGTACGGGGCGAGAGCTATCATGTTCTTTTAACCAATTGTAGGTAGCGTAAAAATTGTCTCCATTTCCAGCCTCATTTCCCAATGACCAGGTTACAATACTTGTAAAATTCTTATCTCTTTCGAACATTCTTATAGTCCGGTCCAAATGCATGGCCTTCCATTCCGGCCGATAAGCAGGGTGAATCTTTTGGGCCTCCGTGTTTCCGTCCAGACCTTGATTGGTCGTTCCCAAACCATGGGTTTCGATATTGGCTTCATCAATCACATAAAAACCATAGATATCACACATTCTATAAAAATGGGGATTCTTAGGGTAATGGCTACAACGTATGGCGTTTAAATTGTTTTGCTTCATGACTGTAAGATCCTTCAGTGTTAGCTCCTCAGTAACCACATGGCCCGTTGTCTCGTCATGATCATGTAAATTTGCGCCCTTTAGCAAAACAGGCATCCCATTAACCAAAAATTGATTGTTCTTGATTTCAATTTTTCTAAAACCTACCTTGATACTTGTCGCCTCTGTAATACTGCCATCACCTTTTTTTAGACTAATGAGCAATGTATATAGGTTAGGTTCTTCTGCATTCCAAGTCATAACAGCAGGAAGGTTTTTTTCAAAATCGATGGTTGAAATTCCATTTTTGGAGTTAATTCCCTTGGATTCACTGTACAACTCAGTTTTACCATCCAACAATTTCACTTCGACCGCTGATATACCATCACCGGACACATTGTTGACATCCAATTCAAGTTTGAACAATCCATCTTTATAATCATTTTCCAAATCCGCTGTTACCGTAAAGTCCTTTATTGTGGTTTTATTGGTCGCATAGACATAAACATCTCGATCAATACCACTCAACCTCCAAAAATCCTGATCCTCCATATAACTGGCATCCGACCATCGAAGCACTTGGACAGCAACCGTGTTCCCCCCTTTTTTGATATACTTTGAAATTGCGTATTCAGCAGGGGTTTTGCTTCCCTCATTGTAGCCGACCTTTTCACCATTGACCCAGATGTACATAGCGCCACTAACACCCTCAAAATGTAAATACACCTCCTTATCTCCCCAATTATCAGGGATATTGAACTCGCGTTTGTAACTACCTACAGGATTTTGATTATGAGGTATATAGGGTGGATTTGGGGGAAACATATAAATAATATTGGTGTAAAAAGGGATACCATGCCCTTCTAATTCCCAATTTGACGGAACTTGCAATTGGTCCCACCCAGTTACGTCAAAATCATTTTTATAGAAATTTGAAGGTCTTTTTTGTGGGTTTTCAGCATAGTAAAAATCCCAAGTCCCATTTAAGGATTGATATAAGGATGAGTTCTCCCAACTATCATTCTTTAATGCATTTTCTTTATCCTCATACTTATAGAAAGAGGCCGTTGCCTCTTCCCTGTTGATTTGAAATATCTCAGGATTTTCCCATTCCGGATTCTCCCATTTTTCAGCGGTGTAAACGGGTCTTTCTACTTTAGAATTACAAGAAATCAAAAAAAGAAAAACAGCAAAGGAAAGAATGGATTTAAGCA
>JAGLKG010000601.1 GCA_023141835.1 Maribacter sp.
ACTATAAAGTACCGTCCCTTGGCATCCAACAACTGCATGGAAGCATCTTGCCAGATCACCAGTTTTTGATAACCAAGGGAATTATCCTTGTTCTCCAGTTTCCAATCTCTTTTCAGTAATCTTCTGAGTTGGGTCAAATCTGTCTTTATTCGTGTCCTGTTGAGTAGCTGCAATGCATCCAAAGGGCAAAGATGGATTTCATTGATATCGAACTGTTCCATGGCACCCAGAAGAATCGTAGCGAGTTCCTTTTCTACCCGGTTTCTATTGTTCTGCACCAACCTTTTCAGGGCAGCGGTTTTTATCTGTTTCGGTGTAAACCACATTCTAGTGGTATGCTCGGTGGATATCTGTCGTTTTTGTAGGTAAAACAGGAAGGCCGGTATCTCCGATATCAATTGATTCAGGAAGTTGGTTTCCTCTTTTTTGAGCACTGGTATTTTTAATACCCAGAAACGGGTCTCGTTCCCGTCTATCTTGATAAAGTTGTCCTCGTTGTTGCTACAGAGGATAAACTTGCCGAAAAACTCCACTTCCCTTTTGTCCTTGCCCTTGGCTTCCAGCTTATTGATATTGGTGGTGCTCAGGTATTTGATACGCTCGGTCAGTTCTTCTTTGTTGAAAAGCACCTCGTCTATACAGATAAGCAGCTTGTTCGCCCAATCTGCGTTAAACTGACTGCTAAAACTATCGTTGGTCAGATAGGTCAAGTTGTTGTCAAAGATGGCCTTGAGCCACTTTAGAAAGGTACTCTTGCCCGTGGAGCGTTCCTTAGAGACCAAACATAAAATCGGTAATACTTGTACCGGTTTGCTGTATAACAATTGTAGATAGTCCAATCCTAGTTCATAGTGCTTTCCGAAAATATGTTTGACAAAAGCCAATGACGTATTGCATTTCCCTTCTTTGGGTGTTGAGGCCAAAGGGGAATAGGTATTATAAAACCCTTGGTATTCCTGTTTGAAATCCAGATGGCTTGGAATACAGGTAAAACCATCGTACTTCGGCACCTTGCTCAGGTAATCCTTCCCATGGTCCTGACGGATGGTCTCAATGTTCCAATGTACCTGGATCTCATTGAAGTGGCCTGCGATGGTCGGTGCCTGCACCAGTTTATAATAAGAAGTGCCCACCCGTAAATACGGTACTGTTTTCATGAAGATTGATTTAACACCAAGGGCATCCCTGAGTGTAGTATTGAACAAATTAGATTTGCAGCTATTCTATTGCCTTTAATTGCTTAGACTATAGCTTCGGCTTCGATTTCCTTGGTAGATTTTCTTTCGTTTTGAAGTAACCAACGGACAATCTTCTTTTTTTCAAAAAAGATCATTTTCCCATTGGGTTTCGAGTGCGGAATATTTCCTGCAGCAGTAAGTTTATACAGATAGCTTCTGGATATCCCTGTATAGTCACAGGTTTCCTCAAAGGTCAATACCTCTTTATTGGCTATCAATAGTTTTTCTAAACGATCTAGTCGTTCGAGAATCAAAAAATTGTCCATTTGTTTCTTTT
>JAGLKG010000602.1 GCA_023141835.1 Maribacter sp.
GAAAGGAACAAAACCTACACCTGGCACAAGCCCTGCTTAAGCAATGTATCAACCAATTGAAGACGGGTTTGATGGAGCATCAAATGCATTTGGACGAGAATCCCTTGACACTTCCCGTTGCTGTCCACCCCGAGGTCAACAAAAAAGCTCTAGAGGAATATTTGCAAAGTTTGCGACAGTTGTTAGAGCATCATCGGGAGACACATATAAAGAACAATACACCATCTTGAACATGGGAGAAATTGCTACATCAAAAAGACAGATTACCCTGTTTTATCACTCTAGGTCGAGCTGTGCCAAACAAACCATGGCCTATGCAAAAGCAGAAGGTCTGCCTTTGTTGCTGATCGATATTTTAAAGACTCCTTTGACCGGTAACCAGATTACCGAGCTGGCCGATCGGTTGGGCATAGAGGTCAAAGATTTGGTCAACCAAGATTATCCCGCTTATACACACAAGTTCGAACACCACGATCTTTCATCGGAAGACTGGATAAAGATGATAAGCCATAACCCCGATATCATGAAACAGCCCATTGCCTTGTGGGGAAACAAGACCATTTTGGTGGAAACGCCAACGGATATTATCAAGAAATAGGTTCAATGTGAAAAGAGCAGTAAAAGATAAAAACGAAAAAATGAAATGGTATAAAATAGTAGTTTGGGTATTTGTGGCCTTTATTGGGCTGTTTTTCATATTCGCTGTTTGGTATAAATATGAGTATTCCATGGAAATGGTGCAACCTTATGAAATTAATACACCTGATTTGGGTTCGACGCTCTTGATAGCCACACAGGGAAGTATTTTTAAGGACGCGGTTACCGAAGGAATCATAAACCATTACAAGTCCGATTCCATCTTTATAAAAGTAATCGATGTTTCTTCTTTGGAAAATGCAGATACTTCGAATTTTGATGCGATGCTAATATTACATACCTGGGAATATGGCAAACCTCCCGAAATCTTACAATCGTTTATTGACAAAAATTCAGCAATCAAAAATAAAATAGTGGTATTGGCCACCTCTGGCGAAGGTTCCGAAAAAATGGAGAATGTAGATGCTATTGCAGGAGAGTCCCTTGTGAAAGATGTGCCGTTTTATACGGATAAGATCATTCAAAAGTTGGATCGGCTGTTCAATTCCAATAACTAGGATGCTGGTTTTTAAAAATTTCAATATCGCCGATTGGTTCTCGTTGTATCGAATCGTAGCGGTACTCTAATAATCGACTCTACTTTGGTTGGATAAACGTCTATTGTTCTCTTGGTTCTTGCTTATCAGCTATAATACCTATTGATTGCCATTCTTCCTTTTTTACCTTGGGACCCAGCACCTCAAAACGGTACTGTAAATTGGTTGCTGTATCGGTTACAGATAGGTTTTCACGTGTCCAACCTTCAACCGAAACTCCATCTGTTCAATTCCCTCTTCCGATACAAGTTGCTGTAAATAAGCAACTGTGGACCCAACCGCCAAATACATACAGAGTGATTCTCCCCCTAATTTTTTTAAGGCACGCGACACGCTTATACTACCACCTCCTACATAATATATAGGAGAGGCACATCGCATTTGTGTTAGGTTTTATGCCTGCTACCGAAGTGTCCTTATCCACTACAGGGTTCATGGTAAAGTTTATGATTTTGTTCATGTTTGATATTTATCTATTCTTCCATGTTAGCGGTAGGGGGCTCCAAGAGTTCAAAAAATTGGTCGAGCTTGGGCAATATGACGATTTCCGTCCTCCGATTTTTGGCCCAGCCTTCTACGGTTTCATTGGTGATCTTGGGAAGGTATTCAGAACGGCCGCCTGTGGGCATCCTGGCCGCCTGTACCCTGGCTTATTTCGCATTAAGCGTAAAATGGAGGTCCCCCGTTTTACGCTGAGATCCTAATTATCGACTATACGTTCGTTGGAAATGGGCGCTTTGTCGGTATGGCCTTCCACGAGGATATTCAATTTTTTCAGGCTTACACAGGAAGTCAATAATAAAGTCAAGATTGCTATTATGAATTTTAGTTTCTGCTAAATTTTTTTACTAAGTAAATTGTAAGACCGTTTTTATACAATGACATGAGTTATGCCCTATGTTCAATTAGCACTTTCGGCCGTACCAAAAGTTACAAATCTCTCTTCGGCAGTATTGATGTTTTCAATACCCTTTAGCAACGCATCGGGGTTAAAGGAAATACTATCTATACCTTTATCGACTAAAAATGCGGCATATTCGGGAAAATCGCTGGGTGCCTGTCCGCAAAGCCCAATTTTAGTATTTGTTCGCTGGGCAGAATCTATGGCCATGGCAATCATTCGCTTGGTTGCAGCATCATTCTCATCGAACAACTGGCCCATTAACTCGGAATCTCGATCAATGCCCAAGGTTAGCTGTGTAAGATCGTTAGAGCCGATTGAAAAGCCGTCAAAGATCTCGGCAAATTCCTCGGCCAAGATCACATTACTGGGAATTTCCACCATGGTGTAGACTTCGAGTCCGTTTTCACCGCGTTTTAGTCCGTATGCTTCCATACTGGCGATAACTTTTTTGCCTTCCTTCAAGGTTCTACAAAACGGTACCATCACTATTAGGTTGGTCAGCCCCATGTCTTCCCGTACCTTTTTGATGGCGGCACATTCGAGAGCGAAACCCTCCTTATATAAATCACTGTAATACCGCGATGCCCCCCGAAACCCAAGCATGGGGTTTTCTTCATGCGGCTCGAAATCCGTTCCGCCGATGAGGTTGGCATATTCGTTGGTCTTAAAATCGCTCAGTCGCACAATGACCTCCTTGGGATAAAATGCCGCCGCGATGGTGGCAATACCCTGGGAGAGCTGATCGACGAAGTAATCCTGCTTGTTCTTATAGCCTTTGGTAAGCGTATTTATCTTTCGAATTACACTAAGGTTTTTCAGTTCCTTGAACTTGACCAGGGCCATTGGGTGTATTTTTACGGAGTGGGTAATAATAAATTCCATCCGCAACAAGCCGACCCCGTTATTCGGATAGAATGATAGTTGAAAGGCATTCTCTGGATCGGCCAATATCATTTTAGCTTCGGTACGGGGCATCCGTATGTTTGAAAAATCGATTTTTTCCTCCTTGAAATCAAGTTTGCCTTCATAGATATAGCCTGTTTTTCCTTGGGCGCATGACATCGTGATGGTTTTTCCGTCTTTTATCTTAGTCGTGGCATTTCGGCAACCTACAATGGCAGGAACCCCCAGTTCACGGGCGACGATGGCCGCATGGCTAGTGCGACCGCCTTTGTTCGTGATGATACCGCCGATTTGTTTTAAGAGCGGATCCCAATCGGGGGTAATAGTGTCCGTGACAATGACATGGTTTAGAGACAAATTTTTGGCATCCTTAGGGGATTGTAAAATGATAGGTGTGCCGACCTTAATCTTGGAGCCGACGGCGTTTCCAGAAGTCAATACCTTCCCTTTTTCCTGTAATTTGTAAACAATGTGTATATTTTTATCCTTGGTCTGATGTACCGTTTCGGGCCGCGCTTGAATGATATATAACTCGTTGGTCATTCCATCTTTGGCCCATTCGATGTCCATCGGTTTTTGATAATGCTTTTCGATAAGCAAGGCCCATTCGGCCAGGGTAATGATCTCTTGATCGGACAATACAAATTGTTGTTGTCTGGGTTTTGGCGTATGGATGTTGACCGTAGCATCGCCATCTTTGGACTTACCGTAGATCATCGTCAATTTTTTATCACCCATTTTTTTTTGGATGATGGAATGCTTTCCCTGTTCCAAGGTTGGTTTGAAGACATAAAATTCATCGGGATTTATCGCACCTTGCACAATGTTTTCGCCCAATCCCCAAACGCCGGATAGCAAAATGACATTTTCAAATCCCGATTCGGGTTCAATGGTAAAACCTACTCCCGAACAGCCCTTATCGGCCCGTACCATTTTCTGTACGCCAACAGATAAAGCCACTTCACTATGTTTAAAACCCTTATCATCACGATATTTAATCGCACGATCTGTATAAAGGGAGGCGAAGCATTTTTTTACAGCTTTCAGCAAAGCTTTTCTGCCCTCGATGTTCAAAAACGTATCGTGCTGACCGGCAAAACTGGCATCTGGAAGATCCTCGGCGGTCGCACTGCTTCGCACGGCGACCGCACAATGTTCTTTTTCGCATAAGTTTTGATAAGCCTGCACAATTTCTTCAGTAAACTTGAATGATAATTTTCCATCCAGAATCAATTTTCTTGCTTTTTTTCCGATAGTACTCAGATTGGAATAAGTATCCGTATCCAATTGTCCCAAAATATGCTGTAATGGTTTTCGTAGGGAGTTTTCATCTAAAAACGCCCAAAATGCCTTTGAAGTAGTTGCAAAGCCATAAGGTACTTTTACTCCTTGGGAAGTCAACTGGGTGTACATCTCCCCAAGGGAGGCATTTTTCCCACCAACGGAGGGCACATCGGCGATTTTTATTTCGTTGAAGTGCTTGATGTAAGTGTTCATTGTTTTCAAGTTTATCTTAACAAATTTCTTGGTATCCGACTTGTCTTATTTATAATGATACAGATCAGTCATTCAACCTGCTAAGTCTTCCCTTGCCGCAGATTCCTAGGCAATAGATTAAAATTTGACAGGCCTACGACGTATGCCAAACGACCAATATAGTTGTTGCGAAGTAGTTGAATGCATTCTTCTAGACTTAAATCTTTTATCATAGCCTGGCAATTACGGTATTAACGAAATAAAAGTAGGCGTTAGTGGTTACTTTCGATATGATGCAAATCAGTTAGTCCCTATACTTTGTGGTAAATAGGCAGTTTGGATTGGATCTAGATTATCCAACTATCATTTTAGGAAATTTCGTATTTTTATGGTTATCCTTTCCAATAATGTTATCTTGAGTAGTTGGGTTCCACTAGACTAACGAACCCAATTCGTTTTTATCCATGACACGCATCCTGATTATTGAAGATGATGTGATTATTCGCCGAAATACTGCTGAACTTTTGCAACTGGAAGACTATGTAGTAACCACTGCGTCAAACGGAAGGACAGGTTTGGAAAAAATCATGAAACATATGCCCGATTTGATCCTATGCGATCTTCGCATGCCGGAAATGGATGGTTTTACCGTACTTGGCATTTAGGACAACATCTTGAACTGAAAAGTATACCCTTTATTTTCTTTAACGCAAAATCAGAAAAGGTTGATGTTAAGGCGGGTATTGTTGCCGGTGCAGTCGGTTACCTGACCAAGCCCTTTGAATTGGAGGGTCTTTTGGCATCTATTGAGAAATGCCTAAATAGCAAAAGACTTTCCACATGAAATACAGCTGAAAACATACTGAATAAATTACCTTTTATTCAGGTCTACATTTGTCTGAATTTCTTTTTCTAAGCTGATTTAAATCATTTTGAATTTTCTATCCTCTCCTTATTTTGGCCAGAAATAGTTTTAGCCATGAATACTTCTGAAATACATCCGTTACCAAAATAAACCTTTGAATCCCTGATGGAAAAAAGGGCACTCAATTGTGTTACTCCTTCCCATGGATAAAAAGGGAAAG
>JAGLKG010000603.1 GCA_023141835.1 Maribacter sp.
CATAGGGACTTTATGATGTCCGCCTACATTGATGCCACGTAGCAAAGCGATATAAGTTTCTTTGGAATTCATGCGTTTTTTGTCCGCGTAGTTTTAATGTGTGTTTCGTCTAATCAGTTATAAAGCATTATCGCAAATACTTTGTTAACTACGTCATTGTATTAATATTCAATATTAATATCATCTATCCATAGTAAGGGATTTCGAACGGGAACATTTCTTCTCACCTCTTCGACCTCCAGGAAATGTTTTTTGTTTTTCCAAAGTTCAAAATAATCAGGTCTGTTGAAATAGATTCCACTAAACAGCAATGACGGATGTGCTATTGGCCAATTTTCCCAATACATTAGATCGGGATCAAGGGGCCAGGTGGATTTATCGGCGATAAACGGTTTCATGAATTCCATGGCTTTTACAATAGTTTTGCCATCCCCGGTTGCATAGGTCCATAAATTGTTTGAATCGTCGGATAAAATAAGGCAATTCATGACCATGGCATCGAGATTGAACAACGAATAGCCATACGGTTTGGTTCTATTCAGTTCCCGTGGGAAACTTCCATTGGATGCCATCTGGTTGGGCAATACGGTATTTTTATAGTTTTCCCTGCAAAAATTGATCATACTATCGTTTTTTGTAAAAACCGCATAAAGTCCTGCTTGCATATTCCAGCATGTGCCGTGATTGTTGGGATGGATCATTTCAGCCTGTCCGTAGGGATGGGTGGTCAACCACTTTAAAAAATCGTTAAACCAGGCTCTTATTTGCTTTAATTCGTTTTCATCGACTTTTTGATGGCGTTCAAGTATGTTTAAGGATTGAACGACTTCCATAAAATGAATGGCATCTATAATCCCAATACCCCTGCCGGTATGCCTGCCTTGAATGGCTTGGGCATACACTAAATTCGGATTCATTTTTGTACTATCGGTAATGAACCAAGCTGTACAATGTTTCAATGCAGCTGTGGAATACTTTGAATCTTTGGTGATTAAATAGGCCGAAGTGAGGTTGCCGACAATTTCGCTGAATCGTATCAATGCCTTGCGATGTGCAGTGAAATTATTGGGATTTGTCATACCATCTCGCCGTATATATGGCCCGCTTGGATTTAATGTGTCTGGCCACCAATAGTCTCCCTCCGAATAAAAATCATGAATGCTTCCCATACTTCTTGCGGAGGCGGATGATGTCACCGTAATGGGCTTTTTCAACAAATTTTTGGTGGCAAAAAATAGCGTGGAATCTTTTAATATATGTACAGATTTCTGATAATAGTCGCTGTTTTCCGTAGTGCAACAAATCAATGCTGTAAAGACTATTACTAAAATCAAACTCTTATATGCCATATTCAATTGTACGGATTATTGTCCCTGTAAAATTCCAATATCAATTGAGCGAGTTCTTCGCCTTTTTCCTCCTGAATAAAATGACCTGCATTTAATAGGGCATGATTTTGACCTTTGGCCCCCGGAACAAGTTTTTGAAACGCCTTTTCAGCGCCTTTCATAATATCATCCTTGTCTCCAAAAATGGTTAAGAAGGGTTTGGTCCATTGCATTAGTTTTTCCCATACCTTACGATTGTTGATCGCTTCTACATCGGTACTGTCTATGGGCACCAAAGTAGGGAATATTCTAGCTCCTGCTTTGTATTCCTCCGAAGGAAATGGAGCATTGTAGGCGGCAATTACTTCGTCGGAAAGGGGTTGGACAGTACCCATATCAATAACTTTGCCTATATCAAATCCTGCTGAATGCTGGGAGTATTCCCTCCATTTCATAAAGCTTTCTGGTATAGGAACATTACCTGTGGGCAAAGTCGTATTGGAAGCTATGACCATTGA
>JAGLKG010000604.1 GCA_023141835.1 Maribacter sp.
ATTCTAGCTCTACTTTATGGAAAACATGAAACAATGATTACATCTAATATAACGCTAGGATTCAAATACATTTCCCAAAATATAGAACCTTGGTATACTCCGATCCAAAGATTTGCCAAAGCCATCATGATCCGAATATCAAGGATATTGAAAGTGATTAAAAATTAAGGAGTCATTTATAAAAAAACCGCCCTGACAGTATCGTCAGGGCGGTTTTTTATTAGATTCCCGTATACGCGGGAATGACACTTTATCGTAAACCCAGACGCAGAACATCGGGGAATTCTTTTTGATTAAATATGCAATGCCCTATCCTCGGTTGCTGCAAGGGCCGCCTCTTTAATAGCTTCGGCATAGGTCGGGTGTGCGTGACTCATTCGAGAGATATCCTCAGCAGAAGCCCTAAATTCCATGGCAGTAACAGCCTCTGCGATTAAATCAGCACAACGTGCGCCAATCATATGCACCCCTAGGACTTCGTCTGTTGAAGCATCGGCGAGTATTTTTACGAATCCATCAACATCCATACTTGCCCTAGAACGACCCAAAGCGCGCATAGGAAATTGACCTGTTTTATAGGCAACTCCAGCTTCTTTTAGTTCTTCCTCGGTCTTTCCTACCGCTGCAACTTCCGGCCAGGTATATACAACCCCTGGAATAAGATTATAATTTATATGAGGTTTTTGGCCTGCCATAAACTCAGCAACCATAGTACCTTCTTCTTCAGCTTTATGGGCCAACATGGCACCGCGAACGACATCGCCAATTGCATAAATGTTGGGTACGCTGGTTTGAAGGTGTTCATTCACTTCCACTCTACCTCCTTCATCTAACTTTACTCCGGCTGCCGTGGCGTTCAATCCATCTGTAAATGGTCTACGACCTACAGAAACCAAACAATAATCGCCTTTCAGAACCACTTCCTGTCCTTTTTTATTATCCGCCTTTACAATGACCTCATCTCCTTTTCTTTCAACGGATTTCACCTTATGGGAAAGATGGAATTTCACCTTCTGCTTTTTCATAACCTTCATTAGTTCCTTGGACAGGCCAGCATCCATAGTAGGAATGATCCGATCCATAAACTCAACAACGGAAACCTCAGCACCCAACCGTTTGTATACCTGTCCCAATTCCAGACCAATGACCCCACCGCCTATAACGATTATGTGCTTTGGAATTTCATTTAGTTTTAAAGCCTCGGTAGACGTGATAACCCTTTCTTTGTCTAATTTGATGAATGGTAAGGTAGATGGCTTTGAACCGGTAGCAATGATTGTGTTTTTTGCCTCAATCGTTTCAGCTTTACCATCATTCTTTTTAATGTTAACATGAGTAGCATCCTTAAAACTGCCTATTCCTTCATAAACATCAATCTTATTTTTATCCATCAAAAATTGAATTCCTTTGGTTGTCATATCAACAACTCCCTGCTTACGGCCAATCATTTTTTCAAGATTGACCTTTACCTCTCCTGGAATTTCAATTCCGTGTTCCTCAAAATGTTTAACGGCATCTTCATAGTGATGTGAAGAATCTAATAAGGCCTTGGATGGAATACAACCTACATTTAAGCAGGTACCCCCCAGCGTACTATATTTTTCAATGATTGCCGTTTTCATTCCAAGCTGGGCGCATCGAATAGCAGCAACATATCCTCCGGGTCCAGAGCCGATTACGGCCACATCATATTGCATCATAATACGTATTGATTTTTATTGAGGCACAAAATTAGTACAATTTTTGGTTTTAGACCGGAATTCGGGTGGTATGCTTTACTTCGTTTATTACAAAAGAACTTTGTGTGCTCCCAATGTGGTTCAAGGCTGTAAGTTTGGTTACCATAAAATCGCGATAGGCCTCCATGTCACCTACATGGATTTTTAATATATAATCATAATCCCCACTGGTATGATAACATTCCACCACCTCATGCAATTGTAAAACCTCTCTCTCGAATTGTAGCACATACTCTTTGTAATGTTGGGTCAATTTTACATGACACAGAACAACAAACGCCTTGTCCACTTTTTTCTTATCAACAAGGGCGACATACCTGGTAATTACTGCCGATTTTTCAAGACGCTTTATACGCTCGTATATCGCAGTAACGGAAAGATTTAACTGATTTGCGTATTCTTTGGTAGTCCGTTTGCAGTCTTCCTGTAAAAGGGTAAGGAGTTTTCTATCGATTGCATCAAATTTCATAGTGAAATATTTTCTATAAAAAAGGCGGCCTTTCCCTCTTTATAAACTAATAATCTGTAATTAAATATAAATTTAGTTTTATTATCTAAATAATAAACAAA
>JAGLKG010000605.1 GCA_023141835.1 Maribacter sp.
TAATACTCACGGAGGTCAGCATCAGATTATGGATATTGTGGCCCGTGATCTGCGAGTACGACTAGGTATGCTAGTTGTAGTAGTGAACCAGTATTCCTTGTATCCCCAAAATCTATTTCCTGCAGACGAAATGAAATATGGAATTCATGGAGGAAGTGTGGAAACGTCTGTAATGCTGCATTTACGACCTGACCTGGTTGATATGAGCAAGGCCCAGAACTTCCGGCCGTTGATGAAGGATCTTGAGGGGGATTTCCAACACTTGAGCGTTACTGGCTCAACTAGGATTGCCTGGCAGTCGCAGGACCTTAACCCGGCTGGTGTTGTTGGCAACGCACTCGATGCGGACGCTGAACGAGGAGCCCAATTAATCGATCATGCTACAGTTCAATTCGTCTCCATTCTGAAAGAGGTTGATCGTTACCCTCTTGGTAACCTTCGCGCAGGACCATTGAACAAAATTAGGGAATGAAATAAGGAAAGATTAATAATTGACAAATGAAAGCCAATCGAACAAACCGCTTGAGTCGATTTTTATATGAAGCTTTAGTAATAATTTGCAGTATTTTAATAGCATTTTCCATTGATGCTTGGTGGTCAAATAAATCTGATCAAACCCAAACAAGAGCACTTTTAGCAACTTTAAATATGGATTTTAAAAACTCTAAAAAGCAACTAGATGAATTAAAATCTAACCACTATGAATTAGAAAGAAATCTTGAAAAACTTTTAATTTGGAGTGATACTGACACACTTCCAGAGAACTACAAAATTAGATTTGATTCCATTCTAGGTGCAATATTCTGGAGACAAGTATTTGATCCTAACATGGGAACTGTTGAATCTATAATTAGCTCAAGTCGCTTTGATTTAATAAAAAATCAAAAACTTTTATCAGAGTTGACTAAATGGAGAGCCTTAATTGAAAATTTGAACGAAATAGAATCATCTAAAATAAACCATTTTTATAATTTTCTTTACCCTTATCTTTCAGCTAAAGTAAGTCTTAAAGATTTTGATAAAGGAATCCCTAGAAAAGTCCAATGGAATCATGACCTTACAAAGGCCTATGAATTATTAGAAGAACCTGAATTTCTAAATCTAATATATATGCATTGGGTGATTCAATGGAATATTAATAAAGAAATTCCTGAAGTAGAAAATACAATTATTTCTATTTTGGATATATCTAAAGCCGAGTTGTTAAAATATAAATAGCATTAGACTGTAGCCTTCCCCTTTTTGTTTTGGAAAGTCCCGTAAAACGAACCTTTTGTGGGACGTCTGCATTAATCTTCATCCAGTTCTTTTAATCAGCCATTTTAAGGACCTAATTTTTTTAAACAAAAGCTTAAATTCGTAGTACTAAATGGTAAGGCTACAGAAGGAGTTAAAAAAGCTAATCCAAAAATAGATTCCTCAAAGTATGTTATAAAATTTAACTTTTAAATAAAGGTAGAAACTATGATCATCAGAATTTTAGTGTTGTCCGCGATTTTTATACACATCGTTAGTGGGCAGAAAAATGAAAAACAAGAATTAGTAAACAATAATACTAATACCACTTTGCCGATGCAAAGTGAGGAGAGGGTTGCCTGGAATCCAGAGCTCGAAGAAATGGAGTTTAATCTGTCGCAGTTGTCGGGATTGATAAATTTTAGTAAGAGCCACCACTTTAGCGAGGTGCGATATACACCTTCGAACATGCTGATTAGTCCTGATGGAAGTGGAATGCAACATGTAGGTTTATTGAACTTTTTTCGCGTGTTGATTCGTGGTGGGTACTTGACCGAACTCAGGGCAGAAAAGCCGCTCGTAAAACCGGAGAAAGATGGAGTCACTCTCACTTGGTTGTCCACGATTCGACGTCAGGCAAATGTGACCATCAGGTTTACTTTCCGCGAACCGAACATCATTGACATGGATATGTCGGTGGAGACTCTGGCCAATTATCCTGGTTTCGAGATTTTGCTATCGGCCTACCTAGCACCGGGCTTTGTCTCAGGGGCTTATGTCGCCAAAGAAGAGTTTGGACCTGTGATACCAGAGCAGATTCGCATTACCGACCAACCCATGATTCACGGCGTATGGCCATTCTTTCCCCGGGATGAAGCTGGGGCCAACGTGCTCACCGATGGACGCCACCAAAAAGGTCGTTGGTACTGGCGGATGGCAGTCGGACGACGCTACGGCATGCCAATGGCATTTTTCAATAAAGGCGACGTCGATGTCCTCGTAATGGGACGCCCGGAAGATGTGTATGCAGTCGGCGCCACTTACGAAGGAGATCCAGAAACCGACAACATTGCCGCACACCGCAGTCTCTATCTTTCTTTGTTTGGTGAAGATTTCGTTGCTGGCGAAGGGCGACGAACACAAATGCGAATGATCATCGGAAAATTTGGAAGCAACCCGAATAAACATGCTTCCCTATACGAAGCATTTCTCAATGATGTAAAGTTAAAGCCCCGCTTTCACGAAACTAAGCCACAATAGGAAGACGACTACATCAAATGAATTAGGGAATTTCTTTGAGAAGAATCAACAAATGAACGAATGTATTATTAATTACCGAATTAATGCCAGAACGAAAACCTTTTCCAAAAATGGGTTGGTGATACTAATGGTGAGAATCATGAACAATTAATGTTGGCTTTGGTAATGTGCTAAACAAGAAAAATGTGTCGATAATTCTGAAAGCCAAAGATGGTTTTAAAACTTACACGGCACTTACAAACCTTGACGCAAGGAATTGGCAGCCTTATTTGGACAGCAGGGCTGACAATACCACTGCATGGCGTGATTTGAACTTCTCATTTGACGTGGGCGCATTTGGTGAGGTGCCTCGTGGTGACTATGATATTTACTTGAGTATCAATTACCCTAAAGAAACTAGCGCTAATGGATACAATGGCCATAACAAATAGGGCGAACCGTTAATTCTTAATTTTTAAACTGTCTCATAAAGGGAACGTTTTTTGGACTGTTTTAAATTGTACCTTTTAAAATATTGCTCAATTTTGGTTATTCCCCTCTACATATTGGATTGGAAAGATTTTGATAAATTAGCATGTGTATATTTTAAAATGTTATTTACAGATAGGGAAGCGGTAGACTCCTTTCTAAAACCGTATTTTCAACCAATTTTGAACATGATTACAACAATAATATTTGATATGAACGGCGTCATTACCGATGACGAGGAAATCCACGAATTGGCCACCCAAAGGATATTCAGCACAATAGGATTTGATGTGACCCCGGAAATTTATCGGGAATTTTGTTTGGGAAGAACCGATGTGGCGGCCTTTAAGGATATCTTGGAGCAATTTGGGATCATTGGTCAAAATCTGGAGGACTTGATTGAAGTGAAATCCATTGAATATCAGCAGTTGATTGCTGGAAACTTGAAAATTTATCCGGGTATTATTAAGTTGATTAAGGATCTTCATCAGAAATATCCATTGTCACTTACCTCTAGTTCTACCTTTGAAGAAGTACAAACCGTTATGGATGAATTAAAGATCGGAGATCTATTTGAGGTTTTGGTTACTTCACGGGATGTTGTACATGGTAAGCCCCATCCAGAGCCATACCTATTGACGGCAGAAAGGTTAAATGTAGCACCGGCCAATTGCCTTGTTATTGAAGATTCCGAGAATGGAGTGAAATCCGCAAAATCCGCTGGGATGAAATGTCTTGCTATCAGCAATACAGAAAGCCCGGATAAATTGGGACTTGCAGATTGGATCATTGAAGATTACTCTGAAATAACGGATGACCTTATTCAAAAAATCGGATTATAATAAATCAACCCGTTGTGCATTTTGACAATTTGAA
>JAGLKG010000606.1 GCA_023141835.1 Maribacter sp.
TTTTTATTCGGGTCACATTGGAGATATCCCGCGTAGATTCCTTGACGGCCTGGATATTATCATGTACCAAAAGTTCCTCTAACATATCCAAGGTGACCTCAATTTTATAATCGATCGGATTGTTATAGATCATTATGGGTAAATCGGTACTTTGGGCCACCTCTTTAAAATAAACGACTGTTTCATAATCGGTTGCCTTATATCGCATTGGAGGTAGCATCATTAGACCACTGGCTCCATATTCCTTTGCCTTTTGGGCAGCCAAAATGGCATCTTTTGTACTTTGTTCGGCTATATTGATGATTACCGGAATTTTACCATTAACAATTTGTACGGTTTCTTGAATCAAGATTCGTTTTTCGTCATCGGTAAGGGTACTGGCCTCACCCAAGGTTCCCCCAAGGATTATTCCGCTAACGCCTGCCTCTATTTGAGCCTCTATATTTACACGGAACATTTTTAGGTCCAGGGTATCGTCTTCATTGAGCTTTGTTGTTACTGCTGGCATTACGCCCTCCCATTGTACTTTCATACTACATTTTTTTATTTTGATATAGTACAAAAATACATCGGATCAATTGTTTCAATCGCATCAATTTTAACCATAGTTGTGCGTATATTACCCATTTATTTTTCTTGATTAAAGAAAATACCTTAATATTTGCATAACTTTATACTATGAAAGTACTTCCCTTTAAAATTGCCAAACCGTTGAACCAGAACTTGATTGTACAAGTCGATGAATCAAAAATGTTCTACAATCAATTGCACCAACATCAGGAATTACAGTTAAGTCTGATTGTAAAAGGGCAGGGTAAACTTATTGTTGGCGACAGTGTGCATCAATTTATGGAAGGCGATTTTTTTAGTATTGGTCCCGATTGCCCACATTTATTCCAAAGCGAAAAGATAGAAGGGCAGGTGCAAATGATTTCGTTGTTTTTCACACGAGATTCTTTTGGTAAAGACTTTTTCGATTTAGCGGATATTGAGGAAATACATTCGTTTTTTGATATCGCTAAACCGGGGTTTCAGCTAATGTCTGAAAGGGAAAAAGTCAAATCCATATTACTTCAGCTTCCAGTGCAAGATAAACTCATGCGCTTTTTACAACTTTTAGGGTTGCTCAAAATGCTATGCAAGGCCAAGCGAAAAGTGTTGACCGATTTTGTTTATCCGAAGAAGATAGGAAATCGTGAAGGCGAACGTATGCAGGTCATATATGATTTTGTAATCAACAATTTTCAGCATGTTATTACCTTGGAGACCGTTTCTGAATTGGCATTTATGACTCCCAATGCTTTTTGTCGTTTTTTCAAGACGAGGACCAATAAAACTTTTTTTCAGTTTTTAATAGAACTGCGATTGGAACATAGTTGTCAACTGCTCGAGGATACCGATTTGCCAATTTGCGAGGTAGCCGAACAATCCGGTTTCAATTCAATTTCCAATTATAACCGAAAATTCAGGGCTTTGAAGGGAGTCTCCCCTACCCAATTTAAAAAGCCCGCTGCAGCGAGAATTACGGCTTAATTTCATAAAATTCCATTTTCCAAACATTATCGCCCTGTTCTTATAGTTTTCATTATTTTTGAAATCAATAAATTTTGATACCATGAAAAAATTAGTACTCGTTGCCTTGGGCTTGGTTATGGCATGTAATTCTTCCCAAAAAGCAGTGCCTGAAAAGACCGTGGCCCCAATATCTGATGGCGAACCCACTGTCTACGCAGAAACCATTACCCAAACTGAATTAAAAGAGCATCTTTATGAGTACGCCTCTGATAAGTATCAAGGTCGAGAGACAGGTAAGCCCGGGCAAAAATTGGCTTCGGAATATATTCAAAAAGAGTACAGATCAATGGGTATATCTGCGGCAAAAGCAAATGGGGATTATTTACAAAATGTACCCTTGGAACTGAACAATTTACCTACGGGTTCAATCAAAATAAATGGTACCGAATTTTCTAATGGCGGGGACCTTATAACATTTTCCATGGCAGAAGAAAATTTTGATTCGGTAGTTTATGTAGGCTATGGTGTTGAACAGGGGGACTATTCGGACTATAAAAATGTGGATGTTAAGGGCAAGTTGGTACTCATTAAGGCTGGAGAACCTATGCTACCTGATGGTTCGTACTATTTATCGGGAAATAAAGACAAATCGATCTGGAGCAATATCTCCGAAGCCCATGGTAAGAAAATGAGACTAGCTGCTGAAAAGGGCGCTATAGGGGTCATTTACTATACCAAGGAAAATTTTAGCCGTTTTAAAGGGTCTTATAATTACATGAAAAATACGGCTGGCGGGAAGATGCAAATCAAGGCCAATATAGAAGCCCAGATTAGCTTATATGTCAATGAGAAATTGGCGAACAGCTTAATACCCAATATTTCCGAAGACCATACCCCAAAAATTATTTCAAAGGATATTGTACTGAACTTGATCAGTACAAACGATGAGATTTCATCCGAAAATGTGGCAGCATTTATCAAGGGCTCAACAAAACCCAATGAATATGTCATTATCTCCTCTCATTTAGACCATATCGGGATGACGGCTGATGGTGATATAAACAATGGTGCCGATGATGATGGTTCCGGAACGGTTGCACTATTGGAAATAGCTGAAGCATTCAAAAAAGCCGCAGACTCTGGTAACGGGCCTAAAAGGTCCGTTGTGTTCCTACATGTGACCGGTGAAGAAAAAGGTCTATTAGGGTCTCAATATTATACAGACTATGAACCTATTTTTCCCTTAGTGCAAACGGTTGCCAACTTAAACATTGATATGATCGGTAGGATCGATCCCGAACGAGACGGGGACAGAAACTATATTTATCTTATTGGCTCTGATAAATTGAGTACTGACCTCCATAACCTTTCAGAAGCCATTAATACGAAATATGCGAACCTGGAATTGGATTACAAATACAACAATAAAAATGACCCGAATCGTTTTTATTATAGAAGTGACCATTATAATTTTGCAAAGAATAATATCCCCATTATTTTCTATTTTAATGGAACCCATGACGATTATCACCGACCCACCGACACGGCAGATAAGATAAACTATGACCTTTTAGAGAATAGGACACGTTTAATATTCCATACAGCCTGGCAGGTAGCCAACCGGGATCAAAAGGTAATCGTGGACAAAGTTTCCAAATAGGATTTGATTATCTCTGTGTAGCACGCCGAAGTTATCGAGACATCCAAGGGCATAGAGAAGGACAAGCGGAGTGAACGGCGCAAGACAGTGGAACAGGAGCATGCCACGCACCTATCCGACACGTTTGACTACCCATTGTACTCATTGTACTGGGAGAAGTTCGTCACCGGAGGCAGGTCTAGCGATGATACACCCAACTCAAACGTTGGAAAATAGCCCCCACCAAATACCCCGATTCATAGTATCTAGTTTTTTCAGAATGGCAACTGTCATTTCGTGATAGGCCACGGCGTTGGATTCGTGGTCATAATGAAAAAAACAATACCCTTTTATTTGATTAATGTTTTGATTTACAGATGATTAACGTTTTGAAAATGAGAA
>JAGLKG010000607.1 GCA_023141835.1 Maribacter sp.
ATTTGGATCTATTTGTTGGGGAACGTATTATTCCTCTCCAATATGGGGCCCCATGCTCGGGATTTATTCTTCAAAATGATGGAAAGGGGGTTTTTACCGATGTTACCCAACGGACTGCTCAAGGATTAAAGGACATCGGAATGGTAACCGATGCGATATTTCAAGATTTGGATAGCGATGGAGATGAAGATTTAATGATCGTAGGCGAATTTATGGGGGTGGAGATATTTGTAAATGACAAAGGCTCCTTTACCAAAAAAACGGACGGTAAACTAGCGGATATAAAAGGATGGTGGAATACGATACACGCCAGTGATTTGGATAATGATGGCGACTTGGATTTTATAGTTGGAAATCATGGCCTTAATAGTCGGTTTAAAGCCAGTACAAAAAATCCAATAACCCTCTTCTCCAAAGATTTTGACAAGAATGGTTTTATGGATCCTGTCCTTGCCTTTCGCGCTAATAATGGTAAAGACTATCCGTACGCGCTTAGGCACAACCTTATTGATCAAATGAAAGGAATCAGCAAGAAATTTCCAGATTACGAATCTTTTAAGGATGCCGACATTACTAAAATCTTCACTGCTGAGGAATTAAATGGGGCATATCAATTGGAAATCAATACACTTTCGTCCGTACTATTAATAAACCATGGAGATTTTAAATTCAGCGTAGAAGAACTTCCTGTGGAGGCCCAATTTTCAACTATTTATGCGATTGCCACCCATGACTTTGATAACGATGGGGATCAAGATATTGTTTTGGGAGGAAATCTGTACAATGTAAAACCAGAAGTTGGCAGATATGATGCCACTTATGGGGTTTATTTGGAAAACTTGGGCCAAAAGGGATTTAAGAGCCACAAAAATGGTAAAGGCTTTGTGATTAACGGAGAGGTCCGCGATTTGGTCATAGATGGCAGAAAGCTTATCGTTGCCAGAAATAGTGACTCCTTGGTGTTATTTAAATATTAAAAAAATGAGGTATTTATTAGGCATTGTTATTATTACAACCCTATTTTTCTTTGGCTGCACTGAAAAAAAAGAAGTCGCCATAGAAAAAGCAGCTATTTATTTCGAGACTGTTCCTTCAGATAGCAGTGGCATCAAATTTTCGAATGACCTTCAACACCTTAATGATCTTAACATTATTGAATACCTGTATTATTATAACGGAGGGGGGGTAGCAGTTGGTGATATCAATAACGACGGCCTAGAGGATATCTATCTGTCCGCCAACCAGACCTCAGATAAGTTGTACTTAAATTTAGGAGGTTTAAAATTTAAGGACATTACAAAAGAAGCGGGAATGGCAATGGATTCCACCTGGTCTACAGGAGTGACCATGGAAGACATCAATAACGACGGTCTACTGGATATTTATGTTTCTAAAGTTGGTGATTATAAAGGTTTAAAAGCGCATAACTTACTATACATAAACCAAGGCAACAACTCGTTCATTGAATCTTCTTCCTCTTATGGCTTGGATTTTTCAGGATTTTCAACCCAAGCCTCATTCTTTGATTATGACAAGGATGGAGATATGGATATGTATCTAATGAACCATTCTGTACATACACCCAGAAGTTATGGCAAGACAAGTAAACGACACGAAGTGGATTCGCTGGCCGGGGACAGATTTTATGAAAACAAACTTGAAGAGGGCAAATTAAAATTTATTGATGTTACTGCTGCATCGGGAATTTATAGCAGCGCATTGGGGTATGGATTGGCCTTGATTACTTCTGACATTAATAATGATGGATTAATAGATATCTATGTAGGCAATGATTTTCATGAAAATGATTACCTCTACATTAACCAAGGAGATAAGACATTTAAAGAATCTATCGCAAGCTATTTAGACCATACCTCCAGATTTACAATGGGGGTTGATATTGCAGATATCAATAACGACCAACGGCCTGATATTTTCACCCTTGACATGATGCCTTTTGATCATGAAATATTTTTGAAATCTGTTGGCGAAGATTCAGATAAAATAAGTCAAATCAAGAAAAATTTTGGTTTCGAAACCCAATATGCCAGAAACACACTGCAATTAAATCGGGATGACCAATCGTTCTCGGATATTGCATTAATGACAGAAACATATGCAACAGACTGGAGCTGGTCTACATTAATTCAGGATTATGATAACGACGGGCTCAACGACATTTATATTACCAATGGCATTTACAAACGTCCCAATGACCTTAATTATATCAACTATTTAAGCAATGTAGACTTCGCAAAATATAACCAAACACAACAAAACGAATTGGAGAAAAAATTAATTGGAGAAATGCCAACGATTAATATCACCAATGTCATTTTTCACAATAGGGGCAATCTAGCATTTGATAGGCTAAGTGAACAGTCCGGCCTAAAACCCTCCTATTCAAACGGTGCCGCTTATAGTGATTTGGACAATGATGGTGATTTGGACTTAATAGTCAATAACATCAATCAAACGGCGTTGTTATTAGAGAACAAGAGTCCCAATAAATTACAGAATAATTTTATTTCGTTCTCACTAGAGGGAGATGAGATCTATAAAAACCCTAACGGCACCAAAATTATTTTGTATGCCGGCGACCACGAATTTTATAAAGAATTAACGATTACGAGAGGCTTTCAGTCATCTTCCACACATAAACTTCATTTTGGCCTTGGTGCCATAAAAAAAATTGACTCGATAAAAATTAAGTGGTTGGATGGCAATACGCAAATGGAGAAAGGACTGGCAATCAATGAACATCACTCAATTAAACGAAACTCAATAATTGCGCATACCAACGATAACAGCTTCACGGCCAAACAAAATTCAACCCGTGTTTTTCCATTTACACATATGGAAAATACCTTTTTGGATTATGAAAGAGAGGTGTTGATTCCTGAAAAATTATCTTCGGAAGGACCTGCTTTGGTCAAAGCAGATTTTAACGGGGACGGACTAGAGGATATTTACATAGGTGGCGCCAAATATCAATCCCCTGCCCTTTTCTTACAGCAAAAAAATGGAGAATATATAGATGATAAAAACAGTGACTTTACAAAAGATGTTATCTACGAGGACGTAGATGTTGCAACTTTCGATTTTGAAAATGATGGTGACCTTGATCTTTATGTGATGAGTGGAGGCAATGATAAAATAGAGGGCGATAAACATTTAGAGGACAGGATATACATCAATGATGGAAATGCAAAATTTGAGCGTTTAAATGTTTCTTTGATCAGGGCCAATGGAGGAAGTGTTTCCTCAGGCGATTTTAATGGCGATGGATTCGACGACCTATTTATTGGAAACCGGTCTATTCCTGGAGGATATGGGTTGTCTCCCTTTAGCTATATTTTAAAAAATAACGGTAAAGGTGAATTTAGTATCGTTCAAAAAACAAGATTCGGCATGGTTACCGATAGTAAATGGGCCGATATTAACAACGACAAACTGCTAGATCTAATAATGGTCGGAGACTGGATGCCCATCACTATTTTGATCAATCAAGGTGATTCGTCATTTGTAAACGAAACTAAAAAATATGGTCTAGAGAACAGTCACGGTATGTGGAATACCGTTTTGGTAGGCGATTTAGATAGTAATGGACAAAAAGATATTATTGCAGGCAACGCAGGTTTAAATTTTAAGCTGAAGGCTTCCAAAGAACGCCCCATTAAACTATTTCTTGATGATTTTGATGCCAATGAACAATTAGATCCCATTATCTTTTACGACTTCTTTGGGAACTATGTCCCTTTTGCCTCAAAAGACAAATTGGTTGATCAATTACCTGCATTGAAAAAGAACTTTTTAAGTTATAGTGCATATTCAAAAATTAAAAGCATTGAAGGTCTCACAGGAAAAGTAGAAGAAGATATCTTGGAGGTAAAAAAAGTATCCGAACTCCGTTCGATGGTGTATCTTAACTTTGGCTCCGATTTTAAGGAAGTGCCTTTCCCAAAAGAAGCTCAAATGAGCAGCATTGAAGATGTTCATATAGAACAAAGTGGGGGAAATACTCAGATTATCTTTGTTGGTAATTTTCTTGATTATACCACCGAATTGGGTCAAAGTGATGGTAATTCCGGAGGTGTTTTATCTTTTACG
>JAGLKG010000608.1 GCA_023141835.1 Maribacter sp.
GTTCAAGGAGAAGAAATGGATTGGAATTTCTGTTGGTTTAATAGCCATTCTCTTGATTTATCTCGATTTCGTTCCATTTTGGAAATTTCAAATCGGAGATAGCACATTGGACATTAACATTGACTAAAAAACGTTTGCTAACAATGCCTCCTATGAAAAGCCCTAGCGAAGTCCTGAAATTCTACCCAAACAAATCCAAAATAGGTTTTCCTTGGCCGTCCGGGGTGGTATAAAACGGTCTCCCTTCAATGGTATAATTTGTTTCTGGGTGCATGCCCAAAGCATGGTAAATCGATTGATGTACCTGATCGATCACCACAGGATTCTCAATAGAGGAACAGGGTCTTTCATCAGCGGTCTTCCCATAGACCAGTCCTTTTTTAATACCACCACCCCACATAAGGACGGAACTGCCATCTGTAAAGTGTCGATGCATTCCATAGAATTTCTCGTCTTCAATAATATCGGGTTGGTTTACCTGGTCTTTTACTTTCGCACCGGGTCGCCCCTCCATGATGGCATCACGACTGAACTCACTGGCCAATATGATCAATGTCCGATCCAAATGCCCGGATTCATCCAAATCCTTAATCAATTGGGCAATAGGTCTATCAATCAGCTCCTTCATCTTTCCAGCACGCAAATGTCCATTTTCATGGGTATCCCAACCCAAAAAGGGTTCGTATTCTGTAGAAACGCTAATAAATCGGCCCCCATTCATGGCCAATCTTTTGGCCAAAAGGCATCCCAAACCAAAGCGGCCCGTATTATAGGTGTCATATACTTCTTTGGGTTCTTCCGACAGGTCAAATACTTTGGCTTCGGGTGAGTTCAACAGACGGTACGATTGCTCCATGGATCGCATCAAGGACTCACGCTGGTAATCGCTACCCGTTTCCATGACCTCGCTTTTACAGGCCAGTTCCTTATAGAGCTTATAGCGTGCCTCAAACCGTTTCATGGACATCCCTTGGGGAGGACGAACACTATCCAATCCACTGGATGGATCTGGTATGAGGAAGGGTCCATATTCAGTCCCTAAAAATCCGGCCGAATGAAAGGCCTTGAGTTCTTCGGCCTCTCCTACCGTAAACCGTTGTCCCATGGCAATAAAAGGTGGAATCACTGGATTCACCGGGCCCATTTCCTTGGCAATCCATGCCCCAATATGGGGAGCCTGTACAGATTGTGGTGGCTCATAACAGGTATGCCAATGGTATTGATGCCGTGTATGTAAAATATGGCCGAGATCTGCAGATTTATAGGAGCGAATAATAGCCCCTTTGTCCATAACCCCTCCTATGGATTCCAATCCTTTCGAAAAATCAAGTCCGTCAACAATAGTCGGGACTTTGGGAAAGGTACTCAGTACCCTTTTACTTTCCACTCCCTTTTCATAGGGAACATAGGCCTTAGGGTCAAAAGTTTCGGTATGGGCCATACCTCCGGCCATCCAAAGTAATATCACCGTATCGGCTTTTGAAACCATTTCAGGGGTCACACTGCAGGAACTCAAAAAACTGCTTAGCGGAATTGTAGTGGATGCCGCTGATAAGCTGGCCGCCGTCATTTTTTTTATAAAATCCCTTCGAGATTCCCCTTTTAATATATCCTTTTCCATTCTTACTAGTATATAAATTGAAATTCAGGCAATATCAAAGTAGACCAAAATAAATCTTGTAAGGCCTCCTTTTGGGGAATATCCCCCAATGCCGCAAGCATTATTTTCCTTTCCTGAGCGGTTGGTTTTCGTCCAAAAGACCGTGTATAAAGCGTCTCAACAATTTCCTCATTTTCGGCACCATACTTCTCAAGCCATTGACTTGCACCTTCTTCCAAAACGCTGTTGAAATATACCCCGTTGGTCAACTCCAGCGCCTGAAGTAAGGTGGCTTGATCATCCCTTGTTGTAGCCACATTTTCCCTACTCGGCCTACCCATGGCCTTCATAAATGGATGTTGCTTTACAAGACTGGCCCTGGCAAATTTCTGACCTTCATCACCAAAAGCAAAGTCTACCAATTTACCCCAATGTACCGAACCATAATTACGTGCCTCTTTCCAGCTTACATCATCAAAATCCAATTGGGTCCATCCTTCGTCGGGGGTATCAGCAGTACTTTTCCATTGCTTATCAGAATTTATGATAATCTGCTCCCCATCGGTATAATCAATCTGCATGACGAACAATATCCCAGCAGGATTGGCGATGCTTCGTTCATTTATTCCCTCTATCGCAATTACATTTTCACCTTCGGCCAGCAATTCCTTTACATCTAGTTTGTCCACTTTTCTCCAATCCACACCTTCAGAGACTTTTTCGCCATTTATATATAGGGTATACGAATGATCAACTGAAATCAGGACCTTGGCCATTTCAATTTCGGTATTGGACAAGGTTAATTGTCGACGGAAATACCGCTTGCCGGGTTCTGGCAATACCACTCTATCGAATTTTATCTCCCGATGCCATATTCGTTTTGAATGGAGTCCTTTATCGGTTGGATCATAGGCTACCGAATGGTACATCGGGGCTATGATTTGACTTACCGCATCGGTAAATTGTTCTGCGGTC
>JAGLKG010000609.1 GCA_023141835.1 Maribacter sp.
TATGATACCGGGGGGAGGTTCGAAATGATAGAGGAAGCTTTAAGTACTAGAAAGCACACGGTCCTTGCTGGGCATGAACATCATTATCAGTATATTGAACGAAAAAAATCCAACTATTATGTCTTGGGAACTACCGGGGGCGGTAGCCGGTTGAGAGGAAACAAATTTGGGGAATTCGACCATATTGTATGGATGACCATGACGGAGAATGGACCGGTCATGGCCAATTTAAGATTGGATGGCATCTTAACCCATGATATTTCCAACGAAGCAACTTATGGCATGGCCAGGGCTTTGGTTGAAAATACCGCCTTTGAAAACTTGGTGTTGACCAATTCAGGTGAAAAGTTCATCAACGGTACCCTTTATTTTAGATTCCAGAATACCTCTGAGGTCCCTCTGGAACTAGACTTGTCTTTTTTTCACCATCATCAAGTCGATATCAGTCCCTCCAAAGAAAAAATAAGATTGATTCCAGGTGAGGAAAAAATCGTCGAAATAACATTGGAATCGAATGAACCCCTGGCTTACGAAGACCTTGGTTTTTTGCAGTACTATTGGAAGATTGGCTATGAAGGTGAAGAAAATACCGATTTTTATTTGGACGGAAACGTTGATTTTTCCATTCTTCCGAGCAATCCCGATTACTTTAAACCCAACATCCCCAAATTTATTAAAAACACCCAGGTCACTATCGACCAGCCTTTTCCTCTACTGATGTCTAATTTAAGTATCAACGGTATTTATGTTGATCCGGAATCCCTTTCGGAGGCCATACCCATTGCAGAGACCTCAAACTTGGAGCTGGTTTTGACCAATGCTAAGGGCCAGAGCACAACGGCTGCAACAAAATCTTATGAAAAAGTATCCTTTTTAAAAGGAATACGTGTTAAAAATACGGTTCCTGGATTGTCATATACCTATCATGAAGGCCAGTGGTCAGGAGCTTCCTTTTTCGCGAATCAACCCGCTTTAAAAAAGGGATTGACCAATGATTTTCTTGTAAGCGATATCGCCGATAACGAGGATAATTTTGGGATACGGTACAAGGGATATATTCAAATTCCTGAAAGCGGGCTATACTATTTCAGATGCAGGGCCGATGATGTGGGCACATTAAAAATCCATGATACGGTTATTTGCGCAGATGGTACTCAGGAGAACCTTGATAACGGTCTACCCGGGGTTGGTCCTGTGGGTGCTGTAGCATTAAAAAAAGGCATGCATCCGATTGAAATCGATTTTTATGAAAATCAAGGGGGAGAGCGATTACGTTTTTATTACAAAAAAAGTGAGGAAGCCGAATGGATCCTTATGGAACTGGACGATTTTTTCAGAACCCAAAAATAACAACCACGCTACTTTGTGAACATTGTGTGTGTGTGTAATTATACAAGTATCAGTATTTTTTGTCCCATTGAGCGCAGTCGAAAGGTCGACAAAAGCTTGGGTTCTAACCCGTTATTCTACAATTGCCGGTACAACACATAAATGACGCAGCAAGCTGCGAGGAATTCTTTAGATTAAAACCGCTATTTTTTTTTCGTAAGCAATATAATCTATTGCTATTAAACAAGCGTTTAGGCCTCTACCAACTCCAACTCACCTGGTTTTGGCTTATAACCGTTAACAGCATAATAGATAATAAATGCATAACATAAAAGGGGCAGTATATACGATAAATGTAATCCTATTGCCGGCATATCTGCCAATACGCCTTGTAAAAGTGGAAAGATAGCACCTCCTACTGGGGCCATTACCAAAATGCCCGAAGCCTTGTTGGTGTATTTCCCCAAACCATTGATGGACAGCGTAAAAATATTCGACCACATGATTGAATTGAACAAACCAACGGCCAACATAGACCACATGGAGACATAACCATTGGTTAGTATGGTGATGGCCAATAATACTACTGACGCCACAGCAGCGATAAGAAGTACTTTCTGTGCACTGACTCTTTGCAGAATAGCAGAACCTAAAAACCGACCTACCATCAACCCTCCCCAATACAATGGAATATAGGTTGCAGCCGTTTTTTCGGTAAACCCCGCAATATTGGGTTCAGCCAAAAAATTTATAATAAAGCTTCCAATGGCTACTTCGGCCCCAACATAGAGCATTAAAGCGATAGCACCGAGACGCAATTGCCGAAATTTCAAAACATTCCCTTTTACTTTTTCTCCACCAGTTTCAATAACTTGTGGCAGTTTTAGGAATGAAAAAACAGCCGCCACTGCAAAAGCAAAGATGGCCAAGCCTATATATGGCCCTTCTACTGCTGCCGCCGCTTTTTTCGGACTGGCGTAATGGCCCAAAATAATCAGCCCACCGGCCAAGGGCGCTATGGTAGTGGCCAATGAATTGATTCCTTGTGCCAAATTCAAACGACTCGATGCTGTTTTTGAAGGGCCCAATACTATAATATATGGGTTGGCTACGACCTGTAAAATTACACTACCAGTCGCCATCATAAAAAGTCCAAATAAAAATAAAGGATACGAAATCAACCATGATGCCGGTAAAAAAATAAGGGCACCTACTCCAATGGTTACCAATCCGGCAGAAATACCTTTTTTATAACCTATTCTTTCGATAAGCATACTTGCTGGAATCGCCATTAAAAAATAAGCGCCGAAAAAACAAAACTGAATCAACATGGTTTCCGTGTAATTCATGTCGAACAATCCCTTAAAATGGGGAATCAATATATCATTCAGCGATACGATTGCACCCCAAATAAAAAATAGTGAGGTCATCATTGCAAATGCACCTGTGTATTTATTTTTCCCTACGGTATTTCCCATTTTTTGTTTTAGTTTAAGTGTTCGGTTTTAGTTTGGACTGTTTATCAGAAATCATTCTTCCTAAAGAATATTGACAACTATAACAAAACTAGGGTTAATAAATTAATCCAAAGGTCAACATATCATGCGAATTGGTTAAAAAGCTTGAATCATTTCAATTTTCTAAAGTCTACATTTAAATGCTTTAAAACACCAAATTAGTGGTGTGACAATTGGCATGCCAAAACTTAAAAAAAGGGCTTATCTTGCTGCTTAACCAACCTAAGATTGGAAACCGCACAGACCGTGCATTTTTCAATTGTATAAAAACTATAATTATGGAACCAAAAATAAATGCTGAACCTCAGGAAAGATTATTCTCGTTAGATACGCTTAGGGGCTTCGATATGCTCTGGATTATCGGCGGTGGATCTTTGATTGGCGCCCTAGCAAAAGCTACAGAATGGAGTTGGATTGAAGCTCTGGAAAAACAAATGCATCATGTGCCCTGGGAAGGGTTTCGTTTTGAGGATTTAATATTCCCATTATTTATGTTCATCTCTGGAGTTGCCATTCCATTTGCCCTAACCAGTAAATTGGAAAAAGGTGTTGAGAAATCGGTATTGCTCAAAAAAGTTTTTAAAAGAATGGTGTTATTGGTCATTTTCGGACTCATTTATAATGGCGTCCTAAAAAATGGCTTCTCAGATGCCCGCTATCTCAGTGTCTTATCGCAAATAGGAATAGGTTATTTCTTTGCTTCGGTTATCGTAATAAATACCAAGACTATTAAAACTCGAATATTTTGGCTGATCGGCATTATGGCCGGTATAACGATTTTACAGCTTTTTACCCCTGTTCCTGGATTTGGGGCTGGCGTAATTACACCGGAAGGCAGCATCAATGCATGGATAGACCAACAGTTTTTACCGGGTAGATTAATCTATGGCACCTACGATCCAGAAGGAATTCTATCCATAGTATCCGCAACGGCAATTACATTGCTTGGTTCTTTTGCCGGGTTTATTCTTCGTAACAAAACAAGTACACAACAGAAAAAAACCGGACTACTGGTGGGCATTGGAATCCCGCTAATACTCCTTGCCCTATTACTTTCACCCGTTTATCCGATTATAAAAAATATTTGGACCGTAACCTTTAATATGCTGACCGCGGGTATAAGTTTTCTTCTTATGGCCCTGTTCTATTATGTTATTGATGTAAAAAAATGGAGGAGCTGGACCTTCTTTTTTAGAGTGATTGGATTGAACTCAATTACCATATACCTGGGAGCAAGAATCATAGACTTTTGGCAGCCATCAGAGTTTATACTTGGTTTTCTTGCAAATGCAACAGGTGATTATGGTGGGGCAATTTTAGCTATTGGAGTTATTACTTTGGAATGGGTGTTCCTTTATTATCTGTATAAGAACAAAATCTTTTTAAGGGTTTAATCAAAATCAATATTGGGCATTTGGGACCCTAATTTGAATTCAATTAATAAAAGTGAAAAATGAAAATCGTTATTCTTGATGCGTTCACGTTGAACCCCGGTGATCTTAATTGGGAAAGGTTGGAGGCTTTGGGTAATCTTACCCTATATGATCGCGTTGCAAACGACCCTCAAGAAATCTTAGCCGCCATAGGTGATGCCGAAATAGTCTTCACTAACAAAACGCCCATACCTAAAGAGGTGCTAGAACAGGCCCGTGCCATAAAGTATATCGGGGTTTTGGCTACAGGATATAACATTGTTGATGTCTACTCTGCCAAAAAATTGGGTATCACTGTAACCAACGTTCCTACCTATGGAACAATGGCCGTAGCCCAAATGACCCTGGCCCTACTCTTGGAAATATGTCATCATGTGGGAGACCACAATAATGCTGTTAAACAAGGGGGGTGGACGAAGAGCAAGGATTTCTGTTTCTGGAATTACCCTTTGGTCGAATTGGAAGGCAAAACCATGGGAATTATTGGGTTTGGACGTATCGGGCAGGCAACTGCCAAAATGGCCCAGGCATTTGGAATGCAAATTTTGGCCATAAGCAGTCGCAAAAGGCCAGAACTGGAAACCAATACTTGTACCTATGTAGATTTGGACGAGCTTTTTAGAAAGTCAGATGTAATTAGTTTACACTGCCCTTTAACAGACGATACGGAGGGAATCATCAGCACAGCGAACATTTCAAAAATGAAAGATGGAGTGATGATCATCAATACTTCGCGGGGGCAATTAGTTGTTGAAAAAGATTTAAAAGAGGCATTGAACAGTGGTAAAGTGGCCGCTGCTGCCGTCGATGTGGTTTCCAAAGAGCCCATAGATGAAGACAATGAATTGTTAAAAGCAAAAAACTGTATTATCACACCCCATATCGCTTGGGCCCCGAAAGAATCAAGAGCCCGGTTGATGAATACGGCTATTATGAATCTTGAGGCATTTTTGAAAGGTAGTCCAAAAAATGTCGTGAACGGCTGATCAAAATACATAACCATTGTTTTTGCACTTGCAACAAAAAAAGCCACATTTTTCAAAAGTCAGTGTACTGGCTATATTAAAAAAATGAACTTAATGCATAAAAGTAAAGAAGGGGATGGCTATAAGTATTAACTTTAGAAATTAGAGCCGATTTGAAAACTAAGGGCCTGTTTTAAAATCACCATAAAAAATAATTAAACCTTGTACAGATGAAAAATGTATCACGCAGAACATTCTTAAAATCAACTTCAACTGTTGCCGCCGGAGCGTTGATAATTCCCAACCTGCTCAGTTTTTCCCCAAATAATAAACTCAATATTGCCGTAATTGG
>JAGLKG010000061.1 GCA_023141835.1 Maribacter sp.
GAAAATATTAGAAATTTAATGGCCGATCAAAACTATACGCAAAAATACGCTTCGGTCCCGACAGAGAAAAAAGCCAAAAAATCAGTTTGGTTTGCGATGCTTATCTATTTACCATTAACCGCTATTTTTTTATATATAGGCACAGCTCTTTTTGCATTTTATGCAGGCCATCCCATTGACCCATCTATTGTAAAGGGTGATCAGGTATTTCCATATTTTATAGCGACCGAACTACCTGTTGGAGTAAAAGGATTGATTATTGCCGCAATTTTGGCAGCGTCTATGAGTACCATTGATTCTGCTTTGAATTGCTCCGCGACTGTACTTTATGAAGATTACTATCGTAAATACTTTAAACGTAATCCATCCGAAAAAGACAGCATGGGCTTTTTGCGGTTATCTACTATTGTCTGGGGTGTTATGGGAATTGTCTTCGCTCTTTTATTGATTAACGCCCAGAGTGCCTTGGACACGTGGTGGCAGATTTCAGGAATCTTTGGTGGGGGTATTCTAGGTTTGTTCCTTTTAGCAATTTTCAATGTAAAAATAAGCCGTACCCAAGGGATTATTTCTGTTGTATTCAGTCTTTTGATTATTATTTGGGGCACCTTTTTGAGAGACCTATCTGCAAATTATTCATGGTTGGAATGTGATATAGACCCTATTATTATTGGGGCAGTAGGTACCGCAGGATTGATTGCTTTGGCGCTTATCTTTGTAGTAATTAACAAGCAGAAAGACAATATGGCCACTTCATAAAACGAAAGGGAAGCTGTTTTCCTGACAGTGTCATACGGGTAAAAATCGTTTCGAAGCGATATCTGATTCGTTTTTAATGGTACTAAGGTCCTTCGGGAACTTATAGTTTTACAGGGTGAGGTTTCCGCTTAACCCTTTTGAAGTAAGGAGGCTGAATCTTCATCCAAATAGAGCCAAGTCGCCTGATGGTCTTGCAATATTGATGATGGAACCAAGGGAGTGACTCTGCCCTCAACGGCACCTTTAATGGCATTTGCCTTACGCAGATCGGGTACCGAACAAATAATCGATTTGGATTTTAATATCTGTTGAACGGACATGCTTATTGCTTGCTGTGGTACTTCGTCCAGTGTTTTGAACCAACCCTCTCCCATTTGTTGCGCTCTACAGGCCTTGTCCAAATCGACAATGATATAAGGTTCTTCGGTGGCAAAATCTGCAGGAGGGTCATTGAATGCCAGGTGTCCGTTTTCTCCAACCCCAATAAAAGCCACATCGATAGCAAGTTGACCGATGCTGCTTTTCAATCGCTTACATTCCTTTTCAGGGTCAAATTCAGCATTGATGTAGTTAAATTCCTTGAGATTTATTTTATCAACAAATCGTTCCTTAAGGTATTTTCTAAATGATGCAGGATGTGTTAATGGCATTCCAATATATTCATCCAAATGAAAACCGCTTACTTTGGACCAATCTATATCTTTTTCGACCAATTCTTCGAGCATTTCAAATTGGGAAGCTCCCGTAGCGACAATTATATTGGCCTCCCCATTTTTCTGAATGGATTCTTGAATTAGCTTTGCCCCCTTTTGAGCGGCTAGCTGCCCTAATTCCATTTTTGTTCGGGATACTGTAATATTCATTTGGTTATGCTTTAATTAATTTGGATGGGTTCGTATACGTAAGGAGGGTGATTTCTTCATCGGAAAGTCCAATTTCGGTTTTCAGGTTCAGGGCGCTTGATTTCATATCTATTGCAGACCCAGCAAAATTTGGTTTGCCAGGCTCTCGTACAATTCTATCTTCCCCAACTTCCAATTCGATATGGGATAAAGAATATCGTCCAGCTCTTGCCCCAGCGGCGGCCATGGCATCAGTGGTGACGATACAGTTTTCTGCCCCAGCAAGTTGTATATAATTTTTTAGTGCATAAAACGGAATGTGAATCCCGTCTGCGATGAAACATAGCTTCAAATCGTTTGTAAGGGAAAGTGCTTTTTGGATTATATTGTCGTGTCTCGGTAAATCTTGCGGGCAGCCATTGCCTAGGTGCGTGAACATGCTTAACCCAGCATCAATGGCAGATTGTAACGCATTCAATTCAGGATTACAATGCCCCGCTGAAATGGTAATTCCTTGGGTATATAAATACTTGGTTACTTGATTGTCTTTATCGATTTCAGGCGCCAGGGTTACGATTCTTGTTAGACCATTGGCGGCATCCAGTAAAATTTTCATTTTTTCAACATCTGAATCAAGAATATGTTCTTTTGGATGTGCTCCTCTATACCCCTTGGTGCTATTGAGAAATGGTCCTTCAATATGAAATCCCTTTATGGTTTCATGAATATTGGCGCTCTGTTCACGAAGCGAGACCAGTCTTTTTAGCCTAGAAACCATGTCTTCGAAACTGGCGGTGATTATGGTGGCTAATATACCTTCGACCCTATCATCCTTAAGTTTCAAACAAGCTTTTTCGAGACCTTCCAGACTTAAATCATTCCGATTAAAATCCACACCGGCGTAACCGTTTACCTGAATGTCAAAATAATAATCATTCTCCATACGTTACATTTGTCTTACAGCTGTATGACCAGCCATGCTAAGCCTACCAAAAGGATAACAAAAACCCATGCCAAAATAAACCCAAGCCAATCTTCTTTATATCTGGAACCAAAATTTTCCCAACGTTCTTTCTTGAACCAACCAATAATATCCAGCAAAATCAAATCTTGTCCGTGTTCCTTTGCCAAAGGTTTCTTTCCTTGGGCATCGGTTATTTTCGAATCGGACAATCGATTTAAATTGTCAAAATAGTGGTTTAATCGTGATGGGTCCTCGGCTTTGGTACATATACTGACTACTATCAAGGCAATAAACCCGGCCAGCATGGCCCATCCAAATGTTTCTGGTTCCCAGGTATAAACGATTTGCCAACTCCCAATCCTTAAATAATTGAGATAGTAATACAGTGAAAATGATACAATCACGCTTGAAATGGCCCCATACTTGTTGGCCCGTTTCCAGAGGTTTCCACCAAAAACCATTATTCCCATAAAAGCAGCGATGGTTTCAATAAATAAGAATCCTTGTAAAACATTTTCAATATACAAGGCAAATAGCACACCCAACATGGTTATTACTACACCTGATATTCGCCCCATCGACAATAACTGCTTGTCATTAGTATTTTGATTGATATACTTCGTATACACATTATGGGTAAAAAGAGCTCCAGTATTGACCATAAAATTAGAAGCGGAGGACATATTTGCCGCTAAGACTGATGCTACCATCAGTCCGGTTAAGCCAGGGAGAAGAAGTACACGTGTCGCATATCCGAAGGCCAATTCAGGATCCTCCAAATCTTGTCCATTTTGTATTAATAAGGTTGCAACGATAAGGCCAGTAAGTGCCCAGCCAATGGTAACAAATCTTTTGATAAATGAACCGTAGGTTTGACCAATTCGGCCTGCTCGTTCGGTATCACCTGTCGCACACATTGAGATCATATGGGGCTGTGCGGTAATCCCGACCACCCCGTTAAGAGCCAGCATTAAAATAGTAAACGCACCAATCCCTAGTTTGTCACTAAAAAGGTTAAAGAATTCTTCGGGGAGTGAAGCACGCATGCCTTCAAACCCACCTACGGCACTCAATCCTGTAGGAATCAATAAAAAAGACAACACAATAATCATCAAGGCCTGTATAAAATTGGCGTAGGCCGAGGCCACCATTCCTCCAAAAAAACTATAGAGGACAAATGCTACGGTCATACCGATAATAACAGCGTTGACAGAAAGCATATCCCCTGTGGCTATAGCGATTACTTTCCCGCCTCCCTTTAACATTACCCCTTGCGCAAAAACAAAAAATAAAATAGCAAAAATGGAGTAGAAAAGCCCCATTTTATTGCCATATCGGTCTTCGATTATCTCACCTACCGTTGTTCTTTCACTTCTTCTATACCAAGGGGCTATCAACCAATAGAAAGGCGTAATGATCATATTCTTCCATTGATACCAAATGGCCGCAAATCCAAGTTGAAAACTCGCTCCCGTCTGTGCAACAAAGTTTTCTGCATGGGTTCCTGTTCCGAACGCTTGGCCCATCATGATCCACCAACTAAATTTTCTTTCACCGCGAAAATAGCTATCGCTGCTTTTTATTTTACTGGAAAGCCACAACCCATATCCAATAATTCCCGCAAAATAAAGAACAATCACAAGGATGTCCAACCAATTAAATTCGTTCATAAGTGTTAAACTAACTTTTACCAAGTTGACCAAAGGAACAGTATTGCCGTTGGATTTGGAAATAGAATATTCTCTTTTTTCAATATTTTTTTAACTAAAGAGCATCTTTATGTGATAATAAAGATAGGTTTTAGAGAAACTGTCTGTCCACTATGTATTAAATTTGAAATAACTCCTTAGAAAATACGATTAGATTCCTTGGTGAGTAAAGTTAAATGTTAATGCAAATACAGCAAAATAGTTGAAGCATTGTACCTTTATTTCGTATTTCTTTGTTAACAACCTGCGTATATCACAAAAAAATAACAGAAAAGCCTTTTTGATAAAAATGCAATAGTAATAAAATTGAATACACTGAACTCTAAAAGCACTTATTATGAAGAAAAAAATCTCAAGAAGAAAATTTATTAAAAAGGGCTCTGCGGGCTTGGCGGGTACGGCAATGCTTTCTACTAGTGCCCTTTCTTATGGAAGGATCCTTGGATCTAATGACACTATTCAAATGGCCGTTATTGGTATTCGAGGAAGGGGAGGCAGCCATATTGGCAATTTCTCAAAAATGAAAAATGTACGATTAAAATATCTCGTGGATATTGATGAGAACTTATTCAAAAAGAGATTGGATGGTCTGGAGAAATCAGTAGGTTATAGGCCTCAAACAGAATGGGATATGCGGAAGGTCTTTGACGATAAGGAGATAGATGCCGTTTCGGTTGCTACTCCCAATCACTGGCATGCGCTTTCTACCATTTGGGGTGCCCAGGCAGGTAAACATGTGTATGTTGAAAAACCTTCATCACATAATGTTTTTGAGGGGAGGAAAATGATCGAGGCCGCGAGAAAATATAATGTAATGGTTCAGGTTGGTTTTCAGAACCGTTCTATATTGAATACCAACAGAGCCATCAAATTTATACGGGATGGAAAACTTGGCGAAGTCTATATGACTCGTGGGCTTTGTTTTAAGCCAAGAGCGGATATTGGTAAATACCCGGATGGACCCATGAAAGCCGGTGAAAAGTTTAGAATGAACTTAGAGTCCGGTAGTTATGAAACCCCGTACACCGAGGCTTATCTTAAAAACGTACATTACGATATGTGGTTAGGACCTGCGCCTGAAAGACCTTTCAACAGAAATAGGTTCCATTATAACTGGCATTGGCATTGGGACTATGGTAACGGAGATACCGGTAACCAAGGACCACACCAGTTTGATGTTGCACGTTGGGCACTGGGTAAGGATGAATTGCCTGTTCGGGTTAATTCCATGGGAGGATACTATGGGTATAAAAATTCAGCACAGGAAACACCCAACACACAAACTTCGCTGTTTGAGTATGCTGATGGAAAGATCTTGGAATTCGGCACCCGCGGATTATTGACCAGTCCTGAAGGAGTTCTTTTACCGGACATCAACTTGACAGGTAATGGTACTATTTCTGCAACCACCAAAGCGAAACCTGTAAAAATAGGAACTATTGTTCTTGGAACAGAAGGGTGGATGCAAATTGATTCTGGAGGAAATTGGCAAACTTTCTTTGGAAGAAAAAATGAAGCTGGACCAACCTCGGGAGAACAAGATGATTCATATGACCCATCTGACCTTACTGGAGGAGGTGGAAGTGCCATTTTTGGCAACTTCATTTCAGCCATTCGTAACAATGAGCGGTCAGAATTAACCTGTGATATTGAAACAGGTCATATGTCAACCGTACTTCCATTAATAGCCAATGTTGCCCATAAAGTGGGAAGGGAACTACGGCTTGACGGCAAAGAGGAAAGCTTTATCAAGGATAAGGAAGCAAATAAATTACTTACGCGGGATTATAGAAAAGGATATATGGTTCCGGATAAGGTTTAGTGGTATACAAAAGGCAGGTTTTGCTTTTTATTGATTAGATATCGGTAAAAACCTGCCTTTTTTTAATTCAATATTCATAGGACAACGAATGTACGATCACTGAACTCGTTTATTTTTTTAGCCAATCCAAAAAGTTTAAACGGGTTCACTAAGATCAAGTGTAGAAATCAAATATATAATGAAAAAAATAAAGACACTCATTGCAATTTTGCTTCTGAGCTTGATTTACTATGGCTGTAAGGAAAATAAGAAAAGTGATGGTGTAAGTGAAAAGTCATTGAAAAATGAAATCACTTTAATAGAGAACAAAAATGACCAAAAGGTTGATGTATTGGTAGATGGGGAATTATTTACATCCTATTTGTACGCTAGCAATATATCAGTTCTAAAAAAGACTACTCTTTACCCTATTGTGGCGGCAAACGGAGAAGTAATTACGCGTGGATTTCCAATGGATCCTCGACCCAATGAACGTACGGACCACCCACACCATATTGGGGCCTGGTTCAATTATGGCGATGTAAACGGTTTGGATTATTGGGGCCATTCTGATGCTACACCCAAGGAGAACCAGGATCGGATGGGGACAATTAGACACGAGAAAATTGTTGCACTTCAAGAGGGTACTAAAAGAGCGGAATTAAAGGTAACGGCAAATTGGCTAAAGCCTGATGGGAATGTATTGTTGCATGAGAAAACCCAATTTGTTTTTCACGCTGAAAGCGGCAAAAGAATCATTGATAGGATTGTTTCATTAACAGCGCTTGATGAACCGGTTTTATTTAAAGATACGAAAGAAGGAATGTTGGCCATAAGAACTGCTAGGGCCTTGGAACATCCTAGCGACGACCCCGTTACATTAAGTGATGCCAATGGCAATACGACCGATGTACCTGTTTTGGACAATACGGGAGTAAATGGCCATTATCTTAGCAGTGAAGGTTTTGAAGGTACAGATGTATGGGGTAAAAGAGCCAAATGGGTTGCCCTTTCTGGAAATTTGAACAGCAAAGACGTTACCATAGTCATCATGGACGAGCCAAATAATGTCGGTTACCCAACCTATTGGCATGCTAGAGGGTATGGGCTGTTCGCAGCAAATGCCCTTGGACAAAGAACATTTAGTGAAGGAAAGGAAGAACTGGATTTCTCTTTAAAACCAGGTGCTTCGGTCACTTTTAAATATAGAATTGCCATATTGGACGGTAAGAAAA
>JAGLKG010000610.1 GCA_023141835.1 Maribacter sp.
TCTGCCCAAGCTTCATGCAATGCGGTAGCGTTATCATCACTTGACAATGTACCAACGTCTCCCCAAACCCTAACATTCTGAAGGGAAACGCCTAATCTTACTTTCTCCTGCTTGAAATTGAAACTCAATCGGGTTCTTTGTGAAATAAAGTTAGATCCGTCCGTCGCATCGTCAATCAAAGTTTTGAACCCATGAAGATTTTCATAACGAGGCCTGACTTCGCCAATTAGATCAAACTCTTGTGCCATTGAGGGGCTTGCCAAAAGGACAACTAATACGAGTAAAAAAAGTGCTTTTTTCATAATTGTAATGATTAATATTAGTTTAAAATAGCTTTTATATTGATTGTTCCAGTTCTATAGCTTTGGGGAATAAAATATTATTTTCCAAATGAATGTGTTGATGAAGATCTTGTTCGAACTCTTCTAATTTGGAATACAATGCCCTGAACGTATTACAAGCTCCCGGGGGAGGCGTATAATCATTGCTCAATTTTGCAATTTGCTTAAGAACGTCCCCGGCATTCTCATGTTCCTGGAACATCATTTGAATAGGGTTATTGACTGTTCCAAATGGGGGCATTGCAAGTTTCTGGCCTTCTTTTCCGGCCTTGACCAACTGTTTTATGTAAGGAAAAAGAATCACCTCTTCTTTTTTCATATGGGCTCCAAGTTCTTGTGCAACTGCCTCGACGAGTGTATTTATTTTAACCACTTCCTCGTAATGGTGCCCATGTACATGTGCCACTTTATTCGAATAGGCCAATAACAACGGAATGCTTTCCTCTACATATGTATGGTGAACGTTAATGATATGGTCTATTAAAAAGTCTAACTCCCAATCATCATAATTATAAGCCTTGCTCAAGCCGTTGCTAATTGTCTCAATCTCCTTTTTTAAAATGGCATAGTCAACACTGTTTTTTAAACAGGCCTTTTCTATAGTTATACCGCCACCGCAACAAAAATCAATACCATGTTTTTTAAAGACATGAGCAGTTTTGATATTTCGAACAACTATTTCAGCTACTGTGTTTTCTTCTGTAATTTTCATTTTATTCTTTATTTTACTAATTCTAGAATATGGCCAACGGTCTCTTTATTATCAACCCCAAGTCCTTCTTGTTGATGCACCAATTCCCCTTGGGGATTAAATACACTTATTATGTTTGAATGTGAAAAATCCATGGGTGATATTTGTTTGTATTTTACGGCCAATACATTTGCGAATTCTCGGACCCCACTCATTGTTCCTTGAAGAAAAGTCCACTGCTCACCGTCCATTTGATTTTCAATTGCAAATTCCTTTAATCGTTCTGGAGTGTCAGTTTCAGGATCAATACTGATCAAAACATACTGTAGGTCTTCTTTCCTATTTTCTGGTATTTGTTTTGCTATATTTCGCATATCAGCTACCAGTCTAGGGCAGGCTGCCTTGCAAGTCGTGTATATCATGACCATTACCAAGGGTTTTCCCTTCAGGTCTACCAATTCTATGGTTTCGCCTTTCTCCGTATTCCACTTGGTGGTTAAATTGAAAATTGAAGTGTCGGAAATTTCAAAAGGGTCAGTTAATAATGCTGTAGGTTCTGACAACGGCTGTAAATCCATTTTACAAACGCT
>JAGLKG010000611.1 GCA_023141835.1 Maribacter sp.
TACAATTATTGGAAATATAAGGTTCTTGTTTTCCTGCCAACCAGGTGCATCTGGGGTCGCTATAAAGCCCTTAGGGAAATGTATGTCAAACTCCTCCATGTGCTTTGCCAATAACCACTTGTTCGATGCAATTTCATAAGACTTAGGTGAGGGTAAGAGCACTAATTTCTTTGTATAGGCCAAATGTTCTTTATGATATAATAAAGTCCGTATACGTTTTTCATATACAGGCAAGATTATATCGACTTCATGCATTTCCATTTCTCGGTTAACATATGAAATCCATTCAAGATCATTGGTTGTTTTTGGGTAGTATGAATACGAATGAACATGTCTGGAATAGCGCATAGCTGTATATTTTAGGTCAGACATGAAATATATTTTAATTCCCTTTATGTGCGATAGGCAGTCAAGGATAGTAATTGCATAGTAATGCTCACCATCCGGAATCAATATTGAAAAATTATCTTTGATACTTTTCATTACGTTTAAGGGTATGGGTCACTGGATCCCTTAAAATGAATTGTTTTTGAATATAGGAACTAATCCCTTCAAATCGGTGATAAAGGCGTTTACTTTACATATTCTTGGTTGATATGCAAGTTTTTTGTCTAAAAGGATTACTACCATTATTGGACGGGCTTTACTATTAGTCTATTCCATGAAAGTAAAAAAACACATGCTCTCGATTCTTAGATAAACGGAATACCATTCATGTTTAAAAGAAATTATGCTTCCAAATAAATGGTAATTATGGTATTGTGACACTTTTGTGATATCAGAAACCTATATTAGTTAAGTGGATTTTGAAGATGTAACACTGTTCATCCGAAGGTCAGGAATGTTCTAAATGCTCAACGAATGAAAAGTTGCTTTTTGGTTTTGATACTTACGACCTTCATATGTTGCTGTTCCAGCTCATCTGAAATGGATAGTAATCCAGAAGGTATAATGCAGGAAATGGCCATTGAAAAAGATACTATACCCACGTTTTCGGGAGAGTTTATGGCAGCAGCGCATCCTACTGAAGGCAACGCATATGTGAACTCTGATAAGACTAAACTTGAAATAATTGGATTTAAATCTGATGGTGGTCCCCTGTTGGAACTTTATTTGGCAACAGATTTGGATGCGACCCAATACATTACCTTAGGAGAGCTCAAGGGTTTGGAGGGGAATTTTGTTTATGACCTACCCAACCAGGTCAATTTCGAGACCCATAAATACCTTATGGTTTGGTGTGTGGATTTTTCCGTAAACTTTGGCCATGCCATTCTGGAATAGGATTAATCTTTCTTCTAGTTCATGTAAATGCTTTTACCAACGGCAATAGCATAGATTGTATTCCCACTTCATAAACCATATTGAATAAGGTTGCCCCGTATCGCCTAATAATAGGAATCAAGGGAAATAGGTGCTGCATTTGGCTACTTGATCCATTTGTTAATGGCCCAGAAGGAAATTAATGTGCTCAAAAAAAGAATAAAAATTAAGCACACTTTTTAAAGATTAACCTAAATTCGTGGATAGATAGCCTGTTTAAATTCAATCATCAATGAAGCGAATTATTGTCTTTGTAGGTCTTTTTGCATTGATGTCTTGCTCAGTTTCCAAAAATATTTTGGATAAGCCCATCATTTTTAACAAGGAACGCAATACATTGACTTTACAATATCTTCAGGAAAGATATGGGCTTGATCAACAGACCCCGAGTATTGACCCAAGGATGATCGTGTTGCATTGGACGGCGATACCGACCTTTGAAGGTTCTTTTGACGCTTTTCTAAATCCCAAGTTGCCCAATTGGCGCCCCGATATTAAAAATGCCGGTAGCCTTAATGTGTCCTCGCACTTTTTAGTGGACCAAGACGGCACCATTTATAGGTTGATGCCTGAGACCAAGATGGGAAGGCATGTAATTGGTTTAAACCACTGCGCAATCGGTGTCGAAAATGTGGGAGGCACAGCCAATACCCCCTTGACCAAGGCGCAATTGACATCAAACATTCGGTTGGTGCGTTACTTGGCCCGTAAATATGACATTGACTATGTTATTGGCCATCACGAGTACACACTTTTTGAAGGCCACGAATTTTGGTTGGAAAAAGATGATGGTTATAGGACTAAAAAGACCGATCCTGGTGAGGAATTCATGAAGGAAGTACGAAGTGCCACAAGAAATCTTAATTTTAAAAAAACACCTAATAAACCCAAATAGCATGCAGCTTAAGCTAATTACCTTTTTCGTGCTTACCCTTTTTACCACTTCGATATTTGCACAGGAAAATGATCTTACATCCAATTTGTATGAATCGTATGAAACGTTTAAAGAGCCCAGCCTAAATAAGCGAAGGATAAAACATCATCAAATACTACCCCTGATTGCCAAACTTGTAGCAAATCCCAAGTTTAAAAAAAATAAGGTCGGTGAGTCCATTGAAGGTCGTGATTTAAACCTCATTAGTGTCGGCTTAGGGCAAACCAATGTTTTGCTTTGGTCACAAATGCACGGTGATGAACCTACGGCAACACAGGCAATTTTTGATATTTTTAATTTCCTTGCCAGCGATGATTTCAAAGCTGAAAAGGAAGAAATTCTAAGTAATTTGACACTTCATTTCTTGCCCATGCTGAATCCGGATGGAGCCGAACGTTTTCAACGAAGAAACGCCTTGGGGGTAGATATCAATAGGGATGCCCTTCGTCTACAGTCTCCTGAAAGTCAGACCTTAAAGCGTATCAGGGATAGTCTTGATGCGGACTTTGGCTTTAACTTGCATGATCAAAGTACATATTACAATGCAGAACGTACTGAGAAACCGGCTACCATTTCCTACTTGGCCACCGCTTATAATTACGAAAGGGAAATCAACGAGGTAAGGGCTAAATCGATGCAGATTATTGTATTTATGAACGATATTATCCAAAAATACGCTCCAGGACAAGTGGGTCGGTATAGCGATGAATTTGAGCCCCGTGCATTTGGTGACAATATTCAAAAATGGGGCACTAGCCTTATCCTTATCGAATCGGGTGGTTATGCCAATGATGCCGAAAAGCAGGAAATTAGAAAATTGAATTATGTTTCCATTCTATCCGCTGTGTATGCCATAGCAAAGAAAAATTATACAGATATTCCCATAGCAGAATATGAAAAGATCCCGGAAAATGATAGAAAACTTTTCGATTTAAAAATCACGAATGCAACTTATAAGTTACGGGAAAAGGAGTACATCCTTGATTTGGGAATAAACCGATTAGAGGTTGATAAGGAAGGTAATGATGACTTTTGGTATAGTAGTCGAATTATGGACCAAGGTGATTTATCTACTTATTATGGTTATGAGACTTTTGATGCGACGGGATATTCCATAAAACCGGGAAGGTTGTATCCGAGAACTTTGAAAACCGTTGGGGAATTAAAGGAATTGGACGCTATCGCTTTATTAAAAGAAGGG
>JAGLKG010000612.1 GCA_023141835.1 Maribacter sp.
CATAGCCAAACTGAGGAATCAATGCGAAGTTTATTATAATGGTCAATAGGGCTCCAATCGTTGATATATAGGCGCCATATATTGTTCTGTCGGTGACTTTGTACCAAACAGAAAGATTGTGATATATACCCAAAAAGAAACTAGCCAATACAATGATCGGTACAACCTGAATGGCTTCCCAATATTCAGGGTTAGGGATAAATACAATTTTTAAAACATCAACCAAAACAACGACTGTTAGGAGTATAATACTCCCCAAAACCACAAAATAATTGGTAATCTGCGCGTATGCCTTCTGTGGGTTTTCCGTATTGGAATGACTAAAAAAGAAAGGTTCTATTCCCATGCGAAAGGCCGTGGCAAACAGGGTCATGAACAAGGCGAGCCTGTAACATGCGGAATACATCCCAACTTGGCTTTTGGCAATATCATCTGGCAGCAGTTTCTGTAGCAATATCCTATCAAAAACCTCATTAATTGTAAATGCTATGCCCGCAATCATAACCGGCATGCCGTATTGAAGCATTTTTTTCCAAAGTGCCCCATCGAATACCATGGGTCGTCTTAAATACAGCTTATACATCAAGAGCAACGTAATCGAACTCGCTATTAAATTTGAGATAAAAATGTAGGAAATCTCAAAATTGGGTTTGTACATCCATCCAAAAATACTTTCTGAACCTCCTTGTATCATTGCAGGAAGGGCCCAAAGAAAAAACACATTAAACCCTAGATTAATCGCTACATTAAGGATTTTTACAGATGCATAGCGCCCTGGTTTTTCATTAGCCCTAAGCCAAGCAAATGGAATAATCACCAAAGCGTCCAGGACCAAAATACAAATGGCGTATTGAATATATTTGAGCTCGATCTCTGTAATACGGGACATGGTGTCCTGAAGGGAGAATGCCAAAATAGTAAATACGACTGTTGTCCCAAGAATAGACAAAAGCGATGTAGAAACTACCTTTTTTCTATTATGAGTTCCACTGCTGTAAAATCGGAAAAACGCGGTTTCCATACCATAGGCCAGCACCACATTGAAAATGGCAAACCAAGCAAATATTATAGAAACTTCCCCGAATCCGGCTGTTTCCAATACACTTGTATATAAGGGCAGTAAAAGAAACGAAAGCATTCGTGGTAACACAGTGGCCAAACCATAGATTGCCGTTTGCTTAAAAAGTTTCTTTAGTGGATTCAAGCGAGAATAATTATAGTCTAAAAATAAGTATTTAAACCAAGGCAGCAAAGAGGACCAATTGAATTAGTAATAGGACAAAAAAAACCTCACAAGTTGTGAGGTCTTTATTTAATGGTGGTTGCCAGTTCTCAAAAATAGATAATTATAAAGTACTGGATTTATTCATTCAATGCTTCCGCTCCCCCTACAATCTCTAAGATTTCGTTGGTAATTGCGGCTTGCCTTGCTTGGTTATAGGTAAGTTTTAATTGATCTCTTAGCTCCGTGGCATTATCCGTTGCCTTATGCATCGCGGTCATACGGGCACCATGCTCACTGGCAAAAGAATCACGAACCGCCTTATACAACTGTGTCTTTAACGATTTAGGGATTAATTGCTCGACGATTTCCATTTTGGAAGGTTCAAAAATATAATCTGCATTTGAACTCTCTGTGCTATCCAAAGGTACAATTGGCAAGAATTGCTCGGTCAGTACAATCTGTGTAGCGGCATTTTTGAACTTGTTATAAACCAATTCAATTTTGTCATAAGACCCATCTTTGAACAATTCCATCAATTCTTCTGCAATGGCTGCAACATTCTCAAAGGTCAATTCATCAAAAACTTGGCTATGGTTTGCCAAAACTGTCGATTTCTTCCCGAGAATATCATTGCCCTTTTTCCCAATAGCCACAAAATCAACCTGCTTACCAGCATGGATTTCATCCGTAAGAATCGCACACTGTTTGATAATGTTTGTATTAAAGGCACCACACAATCCACGGTTGGAAGTAATCGCAACAACCAATACCTTATTAACCGGACGGTTGTCGGCAAAAGTACTTCCAGAATCAGCATCTAAACTAGCACTTAAGCTCTGTAATAATTCGGTAAGCTTATCTGCATAAGGCCTCATGGCTGTAATTGCATCCTGCGCCTTCTTTAATTTGGCAGCAGATACCATTTTCATGGCACTTGTAATCTGCATCGTTGAAGAAACCGATGATATTCTATTACGTATTTCCTTTAAATTGGCCATTTTTTCAAGTTATGAGTTAAGACTTAGTACAGCTCGTTTAAAACTTCCTTTTTTTACCAACTACTTTGTACTTAATACTCAGTACTAATTTCTATATTTTCCAGTCAAATCCTTACAAACAGAGGTCAAGGTATCAGTAGCGTCATCCGTTAATTTACCTGCCTTAAGCAAATCAAGAACATCTCTGTGCTTGGCATTCATAAACTCTATGAAATCTTTTTCAAACTCCTTTACCTTTTCAACAGGAACATCACGCAACAAATTTTTGGAACCAGCATAGATAATTGCAACTTGGTCTTCAACGGTAAATGGGTCGTTCTGTGCTTGTTTTAAAATCTCAACATTACGACGTCCTTTTTCAATTACGTTTAAGGTCGCAGCGTCCAAATCAGAGCCAAACTTGGCAAAAGCTTCCAATTCCCTAAACTGTGCTTGATCCAATTTTAACGTTCCCGATACTTTCTTCATTGATTTGACCTGGGCATTACCCCCAACCCTTGATACCGAGATA
>JAGLKG010000613.1 GCA_023141835.1 Maribacter sp.
TCTAACTGTGGTTCTTTTTCTTGACATGAATTCAACAAAACTGTACTTCCAACTAGCGCAATGCTATAGGTCATTAATTGATTAAAACAATTATTCATTCCTATTGGGTACAGTTTCTTTACTTGATTACTTTATTTCCTCACAATTCGATTCAAAACACATGCATATTAGGTGTTGCACGTATTATCTCATTCCAATCCGCACACTCAAAACAAAATGTACGTGGATTAAATCGCAATATAGCAAACAGAAAATTCATTCAACGAGTATCGCAATATGTTAATGGGAATTTAAACAATATTGTTCAATTGAATTTATTAGTACCTTTGTAACTTATGGCCAAATTAGCATCCATAGCACTTTCTTTCTTAATTTTGACCCAAAGCTTTAATATGGATTTGGGTGATTTGGCTCATATCGATGACTTGCTGGAACATGCCGAGTTCCATTCAGAAAAATACGGCGATAATTTCCTTGTATTTATTTCCAAACATTACGGGGAATTACAAGAGGAACATAACCAAGACCAAGATGAAAAAAAAGAGCATGAAGAACTGCCTTTTATCCATCATTGCTGTTCTCATGTTTTTACCGCACTTGTATTGAACAAGTTTGAAATGCAAGTCTTAAAGACCGTACCCGTGGCAGATTCGACTACTAATTTCCATTATCTGGATAACTATTCATCTCTGGAAAAATCCGACATTTTTCAGCCTCCCCAACAGGCATAGTCCCATTCTGATTTAGTTAATCCTTCCCAATTCATGGAGGGTTTGTATCATTTCTATTCAAAGGATTATGTTATCAAAAATTATTCAATTTAGCATAAGGAACAAGTTATTTGTTCTTTTATTTACTTCAGTAATTGCTTTCTTTGGGCTTTATTCCCTAACCCAAATTTCGATTGGCGCTGTACCCGATATAACCAATAATCAGGTACAGGTCATTACCACGTCACAAAATCTTTCCACACAGGATATTGAACAGTTCATTACCTATCCTATAGAATTGGAAATGGCCAATTTACCTGGTGTAGTCGAAATTCGGTCTATTTCCAAATTTGGCCTTTCTGTGGTCACGATTGTTTTCGAGGATGATATGGGCACTTATTTGCCGCGTCAACTGATTGCAGAAAAAATAAAATCGGCATCAGAAAAAATCCCCAAAGGATTTGGGACCCCCGAAATGGGCCCCATCACCACAGGTTTGGGTGAAATATACCAATACGTCCTCGATACCAAACCAGGGTATAAAGATCGTTATACGGCAATGGACCTCAGGACCATACAGGATTGGGTCGTAAAACGCCAGTTGTCTGGAATTCCTGGGGTAGTAGAGGTAAATACCTGGGGTGGACTTTTAAAGCAGTATGAGGTGGCCATCAATACCGAGAAGTTGAATGCCATGAACATTACCATCGCCCAGGTTTTTGATGCCTTGAAGAATAATAATAGCGTTGCCGGTGGTGGATATATAGAAAAAACCAATCAGGCGTTTTTTATCCGCGGCGATGGATTGATCAGTTCCTTACAGGATATTGAAAATATAGTGGTCAAAAATGTGGACGGTATCCCGATTTTAATCAAAAACATCGCAACTGTTGGCTTTGGTAGTGCCACACGATTTGGAGCGATAACTGGAAATGGTGAAGGTGAGAAAGTACTGGGCCAGGTAATGATGCTTAAGGATGCCAACTCAAACAAAGTAATCCAAGCCGTAAAGGAACGCGTAGCATCAATTTCAAAAACACTTCCAGAAGGCGTCTATATCAATCCCTTCCTAGAGCGTAGTGAACTGATAGCCAAAACTACTTTTACGGTCTCGGAGAACCTTATTCTGGGATGTTTAATCGTCATATTTGTGGTAGTTCTGCTACTGGGTAACATACGTTCAGGACTCGTAGTGGCCTCCGTAATACCCTTGTGCCTGCTCTTTGCATTGTCTCTTATGTACCTTTTTGGCGTTGATGCCAACTTAATGAGTTTGGGAGCCATAGATTTCGGAATTATAATTGACGGGGCTGTGATCATTGTAGAAATCATCGCATTCCAAATTACCTCCAAAAGATTGGAATTGGGTAAAATGTCCGCTGCAAATGTAAAACTGGCCAAAGATGAAATCACCTTCAATAGTGCCTCCAAAATGATGAATTCGGCCATCTTTGGACAACTCATAATTCTAATCGTATTCATTCCGATTCTATCATTGAGTGGTGTTGAAGGCAAAATGTTCAAGCCCATGGCATTGACATTCAGCTTTGCTCTGATCGGAGCAATGATTTTATGCTTTACCTATGTTCCGGTAGTCGCATCACTTTTTATAAAACCTACCCGGATTTCAGATAAGAATATTTCTGTTCGTTTAATGCGTTTTCTCAATCTGGTGTATGAACCTGTTATTGATTGGGCGCTTAAAAGCAAGAAACTCGTACTTGGAGTGGCGGCATTGCTATTGGCTTTTTCAATCTATCTTTTTACAATCATGGGTGGAGAATTCATCCCTACCCTGGACGAGGGTGATTTTGTAATTCAACCCATTTTAAAGACAGGTACATCTTTAAGCAAAACGATTGAAACCACAACAAGAATTGAAAAAATATTGTTGGATGAATTTCCTGAAGTTGAACAAGTTATTACGCGTATCGGTGCAGCAGAAGTACCGACCGACCCCATGTCTATGGAGGAAACTGATGTGATAATCACACTTAAACCCAAAAAGGAATGGGTTACAGCCACTAGTAAGGATGAACTAGCCGACAAGTTCAAGGAAGCTTTGGGTATCATTCCGGGAATGGAAGTAGAGTTTACCCAACC
>JAGLKG010000614.1 GCA_023141835.1 Maribacter sp.
TTTCTAAATGATATTTATGGTTTCCATGTCAAGGAAGAAAACGTTTTAGAGGCTATACAGAATGCATCAGGCGGAAAGATAGCAGAAGGTAATGTCGGTGGCGGTACTGGAATGATGTGTTTAGGATTTAAGGGAGGAACAGGTACCTCTTCAAGAGTAATAACCGTAAATGACTTGGATTATACCGTGGGAGCCCTTGTTCAAGCTAATTTTGGAGCAAAAAGAAACCTCTCGATCGCGGGAGTTCCTGTGGGAAGGGAATTAAAAGACACGCTAAATTATGTTTTTAATGCACCTCCACAATCAAGGCGCCAAGAAGGAGATGGGTCCATTATCGTGGTGGTTGCCACAGATGCACCCCTACTTCCCCATCAATTAAAAAGAATAGCACAAAGAATTCCATTAGGGGTGGGCATCGTAGGGGGTCGTGGAAGCAATGGTTCGGGAGATATTTTTATTGCCTTTTCAACCGCAAATAAGAATGCGTTTGACCGCGAGAAAACTACAAAGGTAGAGACGATATCGAATGATCGCCTAACGCCACTTTTTGAAGCAACGGTACAATCGGTTGAAGAAGCAATCATAAATGCAATGATAGCTGCTGAAACTATGGAAGGAATCAATGGAAACAAGGCATACGCCTTACCTCACGATTTGCTTATTGACCTACTTAAAAAATACAAGCGTTTTTCGGAGTAGCATGTCCCAATCAAACAATACATACGGTTTCGAGAGGCCCTTTGAACCAGATTCCTTGGCTCAAAGGGCCCTTCCATATCTAAAGGGAAAACTGAACCTAGTTGATGTTGGCTGTGGAGAAGGTGCCGATAGTGTGTTTTTTGCACAGCAGGGACTACAGGTCACTGCATTGGACAATAACAAGGAAACATTGAGTGGCCTGAAATCTTATACCGAGGATCATGGATTTTCCAATATTACCATTGAAAACTGTAACATAATCGAGTACAACTATCCCAAAGATCATTTTGATGCCGTTAGTTGTTTATTGGTGGGCTGTTGTATGAAGCGCAGTGCATTTGAAAAAATGGTGCAAGCGGTAAAGGCCACCTTAAAACCAAATGGTATTATGATCATGTCATTACGCAACTATCTTGATCAAAGATTCGTCGAATATGCCTCTTCCTTGGACCCTATAGAGCCCAACACCTATTACAAACCTGATGATTGTTGTGAAATTAGATACTACATTGAAAAAGGTCGTTTAAAGGAAGTATTCCATGACTTTGAAATCCTTTATTATTTCGAAGGGCTGGCTCCTGATAAATACCGGGAGGTAGAGGAACATGGAGACTCCTGCATTATTTGTCGAAAGAAAATGGATTCTTAAATAATCTTCACGCACAACGTACAATTCTCCAAATTTACCTCAGAAAAAAACATTGTAAAGTCGAGGTTTTTGTTGATATAATCTATGATATTTATCAGCAAATACTACGGTTTTTAACAATATCTTACTGTACCTCAATTCTTTAATCGCAAAACCCCGACATACGCAAGACAAATACTTCAAAATATACTTTTATACAAGCGAGAGACATTTTTCAAAAAAATCAGAAAACCCTAAAGCACGCTATTATGAAAATAAAGGTTGTATTAATTTTATTTATTTCTACTGTTTTTTGTGTTGCATATAGCCAGAATACTGATTTGGGGAAATTCATACCGTCAGATTGCCCTTTAGAATTGCCTGAAGAGCTCCTTGGGAGTGGAAAATTTTTATATGGATCTATGGAGGTTCCCCAATATGCCAATACATTAGATGTGAAAACAGTTAAACTTGCTGTTGCCATATTCAAATGCAGAGCAGACAATGCTACCCACGAGCCGCTTGTCTTATGCTCAGGTGGGCCTGGAACATCTAATATCGATGGCTTTGTACCTGATCTTGCCGGGGGTTTGGGTGATTTGTTCTTGAATGAAAGAGATGTGGTTATTATTGAATCAAGGGGGTTAAAATATTCTGAACCCTACTTAAAAATTCGTGGGCTCGAAGAGCTACAGTTATCCCTGTTGAAGAAAAATCTAAACGCGGACGAGACCATTGCATTATATATGGATTCCATTTCAGCATCCTATAACCGCTTCAATAATCAAGGCATTGATTTGTCTGCCTTTAATTCATTGGAAACTTCCAATGAAATCGCTTATGTAATGAAACAGCTCGGATACGGGAAGTTTTCAATGTTTGGAACATCATACGGTACCGAAATTGCCCAATACGTATTAATGAATCATTCAGATCAATTGGCTAGCGTGGTGATGAATGGAGTTATGGATATCAACTTAGGTGGTTACCATATGCATACCAGTTTGATAAGTACCTTGGATGCTATGTTTAACTTAACTGACAATGACCCCAAATATGCAGGTGTATTCCCAAATTTAAAAGCAAATTTTTTGGGTTTGATCAAAAGACTAAATGAAAAACCCGTTACTATTAGTGCCAAATATGGAGCTGATGGGAAAACGCGTAAAATTCTATTAACTGGATCCAGGTTATCAGTATGGCTATTTAATCAAATGTACCATAATACTCAACTACCCCTGACTCTTCATAAAATAACTTCAGGTGATTATAGTCCAATAATTGAAAGTCCGGGATTAATATTTCCTGTACCTGGTTTTAGTATGGGGTTATCCCTTAGCATGTTTCTTTCCGAAACATCCGATATAAAACCTGAAAATATACCCATAGAGGGCGAATATGCCGAATTAGTAAAAGGAACGTCCACAACTATGTTTGGCCCCTATTTTTGGAATAAAACAAAAGAGGTGTGGAAAGTAA
>JAGLKG010000615.1 GCA_023141835.1 Maribacter sp.
AGTCCAGGTAAAAAGTAATAAAGCGCATAAGTATGTAGGGAAGGCTATTCCCCGGACAGATATTGAAAAAATGGTTCGTGGCAAGCAAGTGCATATTCAGGACCTACGTTTTCCGGGAATGGTGCATGCCCGTGTGATTCGTCCGCCCAATTATAAGTCCCAATTGGTAAAAGTGGATGATTCCAACATTGCTTCTGAAGTGCTTGGCGTGATAAAAACCGTAGTGAATGGTAGTTTTGTGGGGGTTCTAGCCGAACGCGAATACCAGGCGGTGAAGGCAGAACACTATGTGAGGGACCATGCGGAATGGACAAACACAGCTCCTTTTCCTGACCAAGAAAATTTGTATGATTACATAAAGTCCATTGCCGATGAACCCCAAAGCATCCGAAATGAAGGGGATGTAAAAGCTGCATTTGACGGCCTTGAAACCCTAAAAGCCACTTTCACAAAACCATATATAGCACATGGGTCAATGGGGCCGGCTTGTGGGTTAGCGATGTACGATGGGGATGTACTGCACATTTGGTCCCATAGTCAGGGTATATACCCGTTTCGGAATGCACTCGCAGCTATGCTGAATATGGGGCACGATAAAATCCATATCATAAGCGTACCAGGTGCTGGGTGTTACGGGCATAGTACCGCTGATGATGCTGCATCTGACGCGGCAATTCTCGCTTTGGAGTATCCTGGAAAGCATGTTCGGGTACAATGGTCAAGACATGATGAACATACCTGGGACCCTTTTGGCTCGGCGATTATCATGGAAGTGGAAGCCAGTTTGGACGCCTTAGGTAAGATAAGCTCATGGAAATCCGATGTGTGGACAGACAGCCATAGTACGCGTCCCAATAATGACGCAGGGACGGTGTTGGCCGCCAGGCACCTAGAAAATCCTTTTCAAATGACATCTAGGGGATATTTGGGAGGGGGACATAGAAACGCCGATCCGTACTACACTATTCCAAATATGCAGCTGAATGCCCATTACTATGAGGGTCCGCTGCGTGTGTCATCCTTAAGGAGTTTAGGCGCGTATACAGCAATTTTTTCCATTGAGTGCTTTATGGATAAATTAGCTGAAAAGGCTGAAAAAGACCCTTTAGAATTCCGTTTGGCACATTTAAACGATGAACGAGCCATTGCGGTCATCCGAAAAATACAGGGCATGACCAATCAAGAAAGCCTTGGTGAAGGCGAAGGAATTGGTTACGCTTTCTGCCGATACAAAAACACCGCTGCCTATGGAACTGTAGCAGCCAAAGTATTTGTGGATAAAACCACAGGCAAAGTACAGATGAAGAAAATGTGGGCTGTTGTAGACGTAGGTGAAGTCATCAATTTGGATGGTATCATAAACCAGACAGAAGGGGGAATGATCCAGGCCGCCAGTTGGACGCTCAAGGAAAAGGTAACCTTCAATGGCAAAGAAATAACAAGCACGGATTGGATGAAGTATCCCGTTTTCCGTTTCTCAGAAATACCTGAAGTTGAAGTTGCCATTATCAATCGGCCTAACGAACCTGCTGAGGGTGGTGGAGAGATCTCCATGCCGCCGACAGGGGCCGCCATCGGCAATGCCGTTTATAAGGCCTGTGGTAAACGTGTCTATAATTTACCGATTACACCGGAGCAGATTTTGTTATAGTTGGTTTTTTCTACAATAAATATGGTTTTGCAAAGTATGCCAACCGTTCAACAGAATCATGAGGTAATAGGGTAGAAGTTCAACAAAAAAGAAGATATGTCTAGATCTTTTCAAACTAACTTCAACTTGATGTAAAAAAAATGCTGTTACCCAGAAGATAACAGCATTAATTTAATTCTGTTTGAGATATGTTACATTGTACGCAAGTACTCTGCAACGGCTCTTGCATCTTCCTCAGAAAGATTTTGGTTTAGCATAATAGCGTTGTTGTATTCTTTCAGTAATGCCTGAGCAATAGGGTCTTCCTTTAGCATTCTGTCAGGATTCAAGATCATATTCATGACCCATTCTGGACTTCTTCTTTCGTAAACACCTTTTAAAGCAGGACCGATCATACGTTGTTCGGCCATGTGGCAGGCCATACAAATGGTGTTGAATGTTTTTTCTCCTTTGGCTGCTAAATCAGCATCAACGGTTTCTCCAAATTCAACCGAAGTGATTGGGCCAACTCCTTTGTTGTCCAAATCTACAGGAACGCCTTCAGAGACTGCTTCACTTTTAACCTCTTTTTTGGCTCGGTTCATTTCAAAACCGCCCTTTTTCTCTTCTTTTTTTTCGCCGCAGCTAATCATAAGGCCTCCTATGGCCAGAATGGCAAGTATTTTTCTCATCTGTAAGTTTTTAAGGCCGCTAAGATAAGAAATACGAACAACCGTTACACTTCATTCAGGAACTTTATCACTCTTTTTTCGGTATACGTTATATTTTGAGTACCGTAAAAACCCACGTGACCTCCATATTTAGGGGTTTCCAAGTATAGAGATTTGTTTTCGATAGCTTCTCTATAAGGGTAACATTCCGT
>JAGLKG010000616.1 GCA_023141835.1 Maribacter sp.
GTCGGGGTGGCAGGATGACACTTAAACCCCTTAATGTCTTATATATCAATCATTTATAAATTTCAAAAACGGACTGTTATCCTATTTGTTGACGATGCTATAAATGACCCTAAGTAAAATGCTTTACTTTCTGATATTATAAATATACAATTTGCGTCATTTCAAACCAATATAATTGCTTCGAAATCTCATGAAGTACCGAAACCTACATTACTTATTACAATTTTATGTTTTCATAATCTATAGGTCAAGATAGATAAGGGTACCACTGTAGTTTTTGTAGTCTCGATGATTAATCAAAAAGTAGCTGTATGACTCTTAACTAAACGTCCACTTTGTACGTCGTCAAACGAAAGTGGACATTAATGTTGATCTTAATTATGATTCTTTATTCTCGAGGTTAATTGAAATTATCAATAATGATATTCGTCATTGTTTTACATTATTCTCTTTAAGTACCTTCATGTGAAGGTTTTATGCCTTTAAACGGCCATATTCCTCCCTCATTTAGTAAACATAAAAATCAAAAATCATGAAAAAAATAATGTTGTTAGTCATGCTCGGGTTTTTTTTTCAGGCATCAATTCCCGTAGACGCCCAAATTTTGAAAAAAATAACCAAAAAAATAAAAAAAAGAACTGACCGAAAAGTTGATAAAACTATCGATAAGGGATTAGATGAGGTTGAAGATGAAATTGACGGGAAAAACAAGGAAAAATTACCGGATGAGGAAAATGCGGATCAAAATCAGAAAGAGACTAGCAATAATAAAGTTATTAGGCCGTGGTCTAAATTTGATTTTGTACCAGGTGAAACGGTAATCTTTGAGGATAATTTGGATGGAGAACAAAATGGTGAATTCCCTTCTCAATGGGATCTCGTAGACGGTTATGTTGAGAACGCCTTATTTTCAGAAGAAAATGTGATTCGATTTCCTATAGAAAATACAGGGGCTACAATAACTCCACTCATCAAAAAAGAAGGTGACTATTTACCTGAAAAATTTACAGTAGAATTTGACATGTACTTATCAAGTAGAACCAGTAAATACTACTTATATTTCTGGGATAAAAGAAAAGGATCTAGAAAACCGTCTGATGTAGGAAATATTGGCGTTATTGAAGTTGGTTATAAACAAGGCGCTTCATACGATGGTGGAAAAATGCAGCGTGAGTTACCAGAAGAATCCAAAAAGGAATATCCGCATTGGCGGCATGTGGCCATTTCGTTTAATGTCAGAGCACTGAAAATTTATATGGACCAGGACAGGTTATTAATGATCCCAAATGCCCAAGGAAACCCATTGGCGATAAGCATCAAGGGAGCAACTTACGATTTCGGGCAAACAGGAAATTTCCCTACCATAATAAAAAATATCCGAATAGCCGAAGGAGCAGTTGAATTATATGACCGATTTTTAACCGATGGAAAGATTGTGACCAATGGAATAAAATTCGATTCAGGAAAAGATATCCTCAAACCTGAATCCATGGGAGTGATCAATGAAATAGTTAAATTGATGAATCAACATCCAGAGATCAAGTTTAGCGTAGAAGGTCATACCGACAGTGATGGTGACACTCAGCTGAATAAAGACCTCTCTGAAAAAAGAGCGAATACTGTTAAGAATACATTGATTGATCTTGGTATTGCAAGTGACAGGTTGGAATCAAAAGGATTTGGTGAAGATGTAGCCATAGCTGATAATAGCACTTCTGAAGGTAAAGCAAATAACCGCAGGGTTGAATTTGTAAAAATGTAACACAAAAAGTATTGTAGCATAAAACTTACAACATTTTTTATGTTGTTTATTATTGTGGCCTATTTTGATTGCAACCAATATTGGATATTCTAACTATGACAATTCTTATGAAAAAGGTTCTGTCGCATCTATGTAAAAACAGCTAACAATTGACAATATTTAGAAATAACCAAAATACTAAACACTTGGTTTTCAGTCGTTTTCATTTTTGATTTAGTCGTTAGACCTGATGAAATTTGACAGATGCGACAGAACCAAAACAAGCCAATTGCTCATAACGTTCCGGCTCGTATGTTCGAATGGTTATAAAAATACGATTACTGAATATTATATTTATAATTAACCCATATCAATAAAAAGGAGGGATAGGGAGGTTCGGCTAGATACACTTCGGTGTAAATCTTCAACTAAAAGTGGACTCTTTAGGGTTAAATTATAAGAGTGTGTTTATAATCCATTTAAACACTTAAATTAATCACAATGACATATCGACCATTACATATTGCATAAAAACATACCGGTTCGAATCGCTGCACACCGATGAACCTTTTTCTACCTACGCGTATTTTCAATAGGTTGGAACAGTT
>JAGLKG010000617.1 GCA_023141835.1 Maribacter sp.
GGAATCTGTAGGAAGCCATTCATTATCTTTTTTATTTAGAGGACGACCATATCCCACGGGCATATAGTTGTTCCAATCTTTCATGTCACCGGATTCTTCTCTCCATTTCTTCGCTGCAGCACTGAGTTCGTTTCTTTTATCACCAGGCATACCTGGTCGAATATGCGCTGCGCGTCCAAAGATTTCATCTGCGGGTGCCTCTACATGCCACTTGCCAGTCATGTATGTTTTATATCCTTTATTTTCAAGCAGTTTGCTCCAAGTCTGGGTTAAGGCCAGAGAATCTTTTTTTGCCCATAACCTATCCTTTTGTTTTGCATTCCAAATAAACGAGCCGGAAATCATCATAGATCTTGATGCAACACAGACCGCCCCGTGCCATCCGCCCATATTATAGGCATGGGTAAATGTGGTTCCTGAATGCACCAACCGATCGAGGTTTGGTGTGTGAATCTCAGTATTCCCCAAAGCCCGGACACTTTCATAGGTTTGATCATCGGTATAAATAAAAACTATATTCGGAGCTTTGGTTTTTAATTCCTTTTCTTTACCGCCATTGGACTCTTGTTTACAGGCCGAAACCAGAATTACCAATAACATTATTACATGCTTAGTCATTTTCATGTTAGTCATTTACCAAATCGTATTTAGTTATCCAAAGCTAATATTACCTTCTGCAGCATATAATGCTTAAATTTAAACCCCTTTCCCCTACTGTGCTGAAATGGTTTCTTTTTTGTCCTTCGACTTAAATGCCAGCATTCTTAAGCGGTCATTATTTATGGCCAATATATATGCCATTCCCCTATTGGTTCCTAATTTTATGGGAGCCATAACCTTTACTTCCTGGTTAATCAAAAGTCCGCTCTCGTCCATAGTTACGGGGTTAAATCCTTTTTCTCCATTATTTTGAAGCACTAGGCCAATGCCGGCATCTGATCTAGGGGTCTCCACTTCAGTGTCATATAAATTCCCTGCTATGAATAAATCCGGATAAACATCTCCATCATAATCAAAAACAACAATATCGTTGATTGAGGAGAATTGGGATTGCAAGGGCAGTATATGCCTCTTGTAATTTCCATCACTCTTATTTTCGAACCAATGGTGGGCAAATGTATCCACCTTATGGTGCAATGATTTCTTCAACATATCTTCGCCGTAAATATCATCCAAACTGGCAGAAGCGAACAAATCGTACGTTTCAAAATTCTTTTTTATCATAGGAATCTGTTCCGAAGAGCATTCCCTACCCCTAAGCGGTAGTTTGGTTCCCTTTTTGGTAACACTCAAGACAATATCTTGCCTTTTATTGCCGTCAAAATCATTTATATATACCTCAAAAGGAGAATTTACACTGGTCTTATATTTACTATTCAGCCCTAGATTGCCCGCAACCAAATCCATATCCCCATCATCGTCCAAATCAGCTTTGTCCAAACTGTTCCACCATCCTACTGTATCATCAAAATGCATTCTTTTGGTGACATTCGATAACTTTTGCCCATCATTTTCAAAAAACGTAATCGGCATCCATTCCCCTACTAAAATCAAATCAACTGTTCCATCATTATTGAAGTCATGTGCCAGCGCATCAGTCACCAAACCTATGTTTTGCAATTCAGGGGCTACTTCTGATGTCACATCCTTGAAAGTTATCCCCAATCCCTTTCCTCCCTCGTTCTGCAGTAGATAGCTTCTTGGTGGCTGAAGATAATATCCTGGCTGTATTCTTCCGCCAACGAACAAGTCCAAATCACCGTCTCCATCATAGTCGATCGGAAGCACCTTAAGGCCACTAGAATTTATCAGGGGTAATGCACTTTCTATCTTTACAAACCCTTCAGGGGTATTCATATACAAACGATCTTGATACTCTTTGTCACTATGGGCAATGGTATTTCCGCCACTCACCACATAGAGATCGAGATCACCATCCATATCCGCATCAAAAAAAACGGATCCTGTATCCTCATTGGTCTTATCGGTAATCCAAGGGCCTGGTATTTCCTCAAAAACCCCATTTTGACCCTGAATAAAAAGCGCTGCTGCTTTATTTCTTGCATTCCCGATAAAAAAGTCTTCCAGCCCATCATTATTAATATCCCCTACTGTCAGTCCTGGTCCAAGTTCCGAGTTTTTATGGGGAAGTAAGGGTTCTATAAAATAGTCATCGTAAGCATCTTCGACATGGGTGAAATTAATTTTTGCATGGGTACTGATATCCTTAAATCCTGTTTCACTACTTTTTATTATCTGGTTTTCATCTATGGCATCGCTAAATTTGAGTTCCAAAATTTGATCGACGTCAAGGTTTTCTTTAAACTGAACCTTCCCATCAGGCCAAACAATCTTCAATTGGTCTACCTTCACCACCTCTCCAAGGCCAAAGTGCAATATAGGCTCAATACTGGATTGGAAACCTCTGGAAAGCGTATGGTCCAACCACTGAACTATTCCCCCTGTAGTAACAGAAATCTTTGTTCCAATACCCATAGGGTTTTTTTCACTTCCTTTTAACTTTATTCTAAGGTAGTTTGCCTTTATGTTATTATTCTGAAGCAAGGTAGCCTGTTGATCAATATTATTCACGACCAGATCTAAATCGCCATCATTGTCTAAATCCCCGTAGGCAATCCCATTTGAAAAACCTTTGATATTAGCATTCCATTCCTGGGAGACGTCTTCAAATGCATAATTGCCCTTGTTCTTAAAAAGATAGTTCTCTATAGGTGTAGAAGGAGCGTTGTTCATGTCAATTTTCTTTGGAACTATAGACATGTTATTTTCTTGGTTCAAGAGGTCGTTGTTATTTACATCTAACCGCATACCATTGGTAATCACAATATCCTTTAAACCATCATTATCAAAATCCGCAAAAAGGGCACCCCAACTCCAATCGGTAGTCGCCATTCCCGCTAAGCGCGAAATGTTACTTAAAATCGGTGTCCCCTCTGCATCGAAACCATTATTGACTTGAAGGCTATTCTGCATATACTGATAATGAAAGCCCATGGACACCCCTTCATGGAATGCTTGAGGAGTCATGCTTGCCATATTCGTCTTGGATCTATAATGGTCCGCAGGGGTCATATCTACTTGTATTAAATCAACCAGACCATCATTATTAAAATCAGCCGCATCAACACCCATTCCAAACATCGAAGTTTGTCTTGTGGTTTCCTTTATTTTTTCGCTAAACGTGCCATCTTTATTATTGATATAAAAATAATCGGGCACATTAAAGTCATTAGAGATGTACAGGTCTTTCCATCCATCATTGTTAAAATCACTCACGACCACACCTAGTGAAAGTCCAAAATTCAGAAGTCCAGATTCCTGTGTAACTTCTTTAAAATTACCTTCACCCTCGTTTCTGAACAAATGACCCGATTC
>JAGLKG010000618.1 GCA_023141835.1 Maribacter sp.
AATACCCGCCGTAAAACCGGTAACTGCAGGAAAGAATACAGCAAAAACCACTTCGAGAGGAACAGCATCGGCTGTTGAAAATAAGGGAACAGACTGTGGTGCGAATTCCGTAGTGCCAAAAAAGATGGAAATCAAAGAAACTATAATGGCTGCAAGTATGAAGAACTGTGCTTTTAGGGCAACAGAGGTACTGATTAGGGCCAATGCAGTCAAAGCCACAAGGGCAATCGTTCCTGTCAACCGAAAGTCATTGACCATCATGCCCAACCCGAAATACGAATTAAAACTTTCTGAGAAACCAATTAAATACAAGGCTATTGAAAAAGCCGTCCCGACATATAATGCAATCCCGATAGACCCGCCAATGGGAATCCCCATGCTTCGCGACAGCACATAATAAATACCTCCGGCCCCAATTTTTTTATCGGTAGCCACTGAGGATACACTTAAACCTGTGGAAACAGCTATAACATGGGCAATAATGATAATACCAATGGCGCCTATAAGACCGGCATTGCCTACCACCCAACCTAAACGCATATACATGATTACGCCTAAGATAGTTAGGATAGAAGGTGTAAACACGCCTGCAAAGGTTCCGAACTTCTTTTTTTCTGCCATTGGTTATGGTTGGTTATTCTTGAAGAATTCTTATGAAAAAGTAAGTAATATAGCTAAACTTTTTATGGTATAAATAACTATACATAAAGTTTATGTGATTTAGTTTTTATGACCCCATTACATTCCCCAATAATCAGTATATTTAGGCACAGTATCTACAAATAATTTAAACTTATTTTATTATGACTATGCATGTTAAACACAACCCTTCTGATTCTAGTCGCCGATCATTTATAAAAAAATCAGGAATGGCCGCTGTCGGGAGTTCTTTAATCTATCCATCGGAAATGTTCGGCACATCCGCCAAATCTTCGGATGCTATCTTGAAAGTCGGACTTATTGGCTGTGGGGGGCGTGGTACGGGTGCAGCAGCCCAAGCGATGCAGGCCGACCCTAATGTTGTTTTATCGGCAATGGGCGACATTTTTGAAGACCGCCTCGAAGGTTCTTACACTGAACTTCTAAAAGTTGGGGGTGAACAAGTCAAAGTTGATAAATCCCATAAGTTCATCGGTTTTGATGCCTATCAAAAAGTAATTGACTCTGATGTTGATGTGGTACTCCTAACAACGCCTCCTGGATTTAGACCAGATCATCTCACAGCGGCAGTAAATGCTGGGAAACATGCTTTTTGTGAAAAACCAGTAGCTGTGGATGCACCTGGGGTGCGAAAGGTATTGGCTGCAGCAAAAATGGCCAAAGAAAAAAGTCTATCCTTGGTCTCTGGTTTTTGTTTTAGATATGATAATGCAAAAAGAGCAACTTTTGGTAGGGTTTTAAACGGGGATATAGGGGATATTAAAACGATAACTACTTTTCGTATGGGGGGTGAACTTTGGTACAAGGAGCGACAGCCCGATTGGACACAAATGACCTACCAGATGCGAAATTGGTATTATTATAATTGGCTTTCAGGAGATTTTCTAGTTGAAATGTCCGTTCATAGTTTGGATTTAATGTCATGGGCCATGGGCGATGTAATGCCAATAAGTGCCGTTGCAACAGGAGGTAGACAGGCTCGTACCCATGAACGTTACGGTAATATTTATGATCATTTT
>JAGLKG010000619.1 GCA_023141835.1 Maribacter sp.
GTCATGTTTTTTGACTTAATTTCTACGAATTTATGATTCAATTGCTTCATTTTTACGAAAACCTTTGCGTAATACTACCCAAAATAGCATTTATGCAAACCTTTGCATAGAATTTACATGCCATTCTTTTCAAAATTCGATATATTATTTGTTGTTTTGAATATGTAGACATAGCGGATATGTCATTGTAATTCCAATTTTTCGGTTTGTCTTTCTAGCGAAATGTTAGAAAATGCTATTGAAAATTCGGATATGAAATTGCAATAATTTGAAGAATTAAGAGGATTGAAAGATTGTAATATACATAAAGAAAAAATTCTTAACGACCTCAAAAAAGGGGACACAGCTGCCTTTAGAACTATTTTCAATGAGTACAGTAAAAAACTGTACCCATTTGTTTTTTCTATGACCAAATCTAGATATGCTACCGAAGATATTATTCAGGAGGTATTTATAAAGATCTGGGTTAAGAGGGAAACCATAGATTCCCAAAACTCGTTCAACTCATTTATTTATACCATTGCAAGGAATCTTACCTATAACTATTTGAGAAATGTGGCCAACAGTGAATATTTGAAACAGGAAATGTGGAAAAATATTTCAGTATTGAATTCTGAGACCGAAAATTTGTTACAACTCAGGGAATATGAAAATATACTAAGTACCATTTTAAAAAAGTTGCCAGAACAAAAAAAGAAAATATTTGTCCTTTCTAAAAAACAAGGAAAAAGCAATCAAGAAATTGCCGAGTTACTGGAAATTTCCCCTAAGACTGTTAAAAATCACCTTTGGAAAACACTTCAACTTATTAAAACCCAATTGCAACCTTATATTTCAGATACTGTATTAATAGGCTTGATTTTTTTCTCATAGAGCACTTCTTAATTATTTTCATAAAAAATCAACTTTTATTTGGGACTTTTCCTTTTTCCAGGTGTATTAGTATATAGTAGGGCCAAATAATAAATAAAGCACCCACAAATGGCGAGGCAAACCGAAATCGAAAAAGTATTTCAAAAATTTGTAGACAATACGCTTACTAAGGCCGAGTATAATATACTAATGGAGTACATAAAGGACTCCAAGTACGAAAGGAAATGGGAAGAAATGCTGGATGGACATCTATTTGGCACAAAGAATTCCACCAATTTGGAAGAAAAGAAAACCAATGACCGGACAAAGGCGCTTTATGATAAAGTTATTGCCCAATTAGAACATCAGGACAATATGGGAACTTCACCAAGTCAAAGATTTCCTAAGAACAAAATACGAAGAGGTGTGTTCTATAAAGTGGCCGCATCTATTATAGTGATAGTTGGGTTGTTTTTTGGTTACCAAAATGGGTTTTTATCCTACGATGAAGAGATTCCAACGGTGGTCAACACAATTGACCCAAATGCGATTATCCTCAAACAAGGCAATGGAAATGTCAAAGTGGTCAGGGAGAATGACCAACAGAATATTGTTGATGCCAAGGGAAATATTATCGGATCACAAAAAGGGAATCTATTGAACTATAAAACTGATAAAGGCAGCACTTTGGAAGAGCTGGTCTATAATGAATTGACTGTACCTTACGGCAAGCGTTTCGATTTGGTGCTGTCCGATGGCACTCATGTTAAACTCAATGCTGGAACGTCATTAAAATACCCGGTTCAATTTATCAATGGAAAAAAGAGGAAGGTATATTTAAAGGGTGAAGCCTACTTTGATGTGGCCAAGGATGAAGCCCACCCCTTTGTCGTAAATGCAAACGAAGTCAATGTGCAGGTATTGGGTACTGAATTCAACATATCCTTTTACCCCGAAGATTCCAATATAAACACCGTTCTGGTTGAAGGATCAATTAATTTGTACGAAGAAAACAAAGAAAATGACCAAAATGAGATTATTCCTTTGACCCCTGGTCATATGGCTTCTTGGAACAGGACGAAAAAGGAAATGTCTGTGAAAAAAGTGGACATAGATCTCTATACGGCTTGGAAAGATGGTATACTCTTATTTAGGGGAACACCATTCAATAGTATTCGCAAAAAACTGGAGCGCCATTTTGATATCTCTATAGAAAATC
>JAGLKG010000062.1 GCA_023141835.1 Maribacter sp.
ACATGAAATCCGGCCAAAGTGCCATCGTAGTCTAAAAATAATATCCTTTTCTTGGCCTTCGAAAAATCTTCCACGATAGTGTTCAAACGATGTTCGGTCAACTTTTTAGAGACATTGGCCGCATCTCTATCTTTTTGTGCTTGTAGCGATGACATAAAATCATTGGCCCACTGTTCTACATTATATCGTGCCAACCTTTTTTGCAAATGGGAATTTCGTTCTTGTTGCTCTTCTTTCGGCATGTTTATGGCCTGATACAAGGCATCTGCAATCTGTTCGAAATTATTGGGATTGATTAATAGGGATTCGTTCATTTCGTTGGCAGACCCGGCCATTTCACTCAATATCAAGACCCCGGTCTTGTCTGTTCTCGTAGCAATGTATTCTTTGGCGACCAAATTCATACCGTCCCGCAAGGGTGTTAGCCAGGCAATATCACTTGAGGTGTATAAATCTATAAGGTTATTAAAAGGTAAGGAACGGTAAAAATACCAGATGGGCGTCCAACTAACCGTTGAGAAGTCCCCATTTATTCTACCCACCAATTCATCAATCTCTTTTTTTAGCAATTGGTATTGGGGTACATTGGATCTACTGGGGACAGCAAGGATAATCAAGCGGACCTTCTCTTTGTACTGGGGGTATTTGTTCAGAAAATATTCAAAGGCGTTTAGACGTTTGGCAATACCCTTGGAGTAATCCAAACGGTCAATGGACAGAATCAGTTTGGCATCTGGTGTAGAAAGCTTGTGGTTGTTAAGCTTTTGCTGAAGGTCCGATTGCTGATCGGCCGTATTCTGTTCATGTGCCTTGGCCGCATCACTGAACTTCTTATAGTCAATACCCATGGGAAACGAATCAACTTTAATAATTCTATTATCCAAATAGATATCGTTGAAACTTACCTCGAGCCTTAATAACCTTCGAACTGAGCTCAAAAAATGACGTTCATAATCGTATATGTGAAATCCTATTAAATCGGAACCCAATAAACCTTCAAGTATCTCCTTACGCCAAGGTAAGGTTCTAAATATTTCGAAGGAAGGGAAAGGAATGTGTAAAAAGAAACCAATTGAAATGTTTGGGCGTTTTGCCCTAACCATTTGCGGGACCAGCATCAATTGGTAATCATGCACCCAGATAGTATCGTCTTCATCTGCCTTCTCTAAAATAGCATCGGCGAATTTTTGGTTTACGGCTTTATAAATGTTCCAACTTTCCAATTCAAATTCGGAATATTCCAAAAAGTAATGGAACAAAGGCCAAATGGTCCTATTACTGAAACCAAAATAGAAACCATCGACCTCGTCTGATGTCAGGTTGACTTTCGAGGACCCATGCTCAGCCAGGGCTGAATCTATTTTTGGAGCAATGTCATCAGGGATTTCCTCATCGGTAAGACCGCTCCATCCAATCCAAAGACTATCACCACCAGAATGTACAGATTTCATGCCCGTTGCCAAGCCTCCGACACTTGGTATCGCCGTGATGGTTCCGTTGCTAATTTGTAATTGTACAGGTAGTCTATTTGAGATTATGATAGTTTTGCCCATAAAGTGGATGATTTTAGCTGGTTTTTGACTTTAGTTTCTCTAAATTTCGTCAAATTGCATTGCAAAACCAACTAATAAAAGACTTTTAGTAGATATTTTGAGTATGGACAATCTTGATTACGGAATTATTGGAAATTGTAGAAGTGCGGCATTGGTATCGAAGACCGGATCTATAGATTGGTGCTGTCTTCCTGAGTTTGATTCATCTTCAGTCTTTGCCAAATTGTTGGACGAGAAAATCGGGGGTAGCTTTGAAATAAAGGTTTCGGAGGATTATACGATCAAGCAACGTTATAAAAAGAACACTGCCGTATTGATTACCAAATTCTCAGATGGTAAAAATGCTTTTGAACTTCATGATTTTATGCCGAGATACTACAATGAAAATGGAACCTACCATGCGCCTCCAGAATTGGTCAGGCATGTTCGGCATATAAAAGGCAAGCCTAAATTCAGAGTACATTACAATCCTAAACTCGAGTACGCCCTGGGAGAGACTTCTACCTATGTAAAACGAAATTTCATCGTTAGTCTTACCCATACGGTGAAGTTCGATACTATTTTTCTGTATACCTCATTCAATAAGAATGCAATCGTTGAAGGTAGGGAGTTGGAGGTGACCGAGGATGGTTATTTTCTTTTGGGTTATAATGAAAAAATATTGCAACCAAGCTCGATAAAAATCTATTTGGATTTAGAGCGGACCAAAGTATATTGGTTAAACTGGACCAATAGAACCCCTACGTATAGAAAGTACAATAAGCAGATAATACGCAGTGCCATTACTTTAAAATTGTTGAGCTACGATAAAACTGGTGCGGTTTTGGCCGCCGTTACCACTTCGCTTCCCGAAACTATCGGAGAGGTCAGAAATTGGGATTATCGGTTCTGCTGGATAAGGGATGCCTCTATGCTTATAAAGGTTATGGGTGATTTGGGCCACAAGAATGTAGCGAGCAGATATTTGCAGTTCATTATTGATTTGATTCCCGACAAGGATGAGAAATTGCAGATTATGTACGGAATCAACAAGGAAAAGAAATTGACCGAGGAAACTTTAGACCACTTAAGTGGTTACAAAGGGTCTAAGCCGGTTCGTGTAGGAAATGCCGCATATAAACAAAAACAGAACGATATCTACGGTTTTTTAATGGATGTCATTTATGCCCAACTCGCTAAATTCAGTACCAACATAGATAATGGCGAAGAACTTTGGGGGATTACCAAGGGGATTGTCTGGATTGTATCCCGTCACTGGCAAGAACCAGATAAAGGTATATGGGAGTTTCGAGAGGAAGACAGGCATTTTACATTTTCGAAAGTGCTCTGTTGGGTCGCTATTGATAGGGCAATTAAAGTTGCCAGGATTCTAAAGAAAACGCGGAAAATCGAAGCCTGGACTAAACTTGAGCAGGAAATTAAAAAGGATATTCACGAAAACTCATGGAATGAAGAGGTGAATGCTTTTACCCAATCGTATGGCTCTACGCATTTAGATGCTTCCGTACTTCTTATGGAAACGTATGGATTTATTCATGCCAAAGACCCCAAATTTGTTCGAACCGTTCTGGCCATAGAAAAGGATTTGAGCAATGATGGCCTCTTGTACAGATATAAAAACAAAGATGATTTTGGATTACCTTCCTCATCTTTTACCATCTGTACTTTTTGGTTTATCAATAGCCTATTCAAAATTGGTGAGGAAGAAAAAGCCATGGCACATTTTGAGAAATTACTAAGTTATAGTAACCATTTAGGCTTGTTTAGCGAAGACATAGATTTTAAGACAAAAAGATTGCTTGGGAATTTCCCACAAGCCTATTCCCACTTGGCCTTGATCGAGTGTGCGATTAATTTCTCAACCAAGCATACTGAGGAGAGGATTCTTGAATCAATGCGATAGGAATTAATTCTCGTTTCTGATTGGTTAAGAAGAATTCCCCCTTTGAAGGGGGAATTCACTGTTGATTCCGAATTTATTTTACAATTGCACTTATCCTTTCAAGCAATCTATCCAAATGTTCTTTGGTGGTAAACGGATTCATGATGGTCGTCCTTAAATAATAGATAACCCCTAATTTGGTCTGCACGATATAGAACTCTCCATCCTCCAAAAGTCGCTGCCGTATATGTTCATTGATTTTATTCAGCTCGGAAGGGCTTAATGAATCATCTATAAATCGAAAGCAAACGATATTGGACATGGGTTTAACAGCTAAATCTAATTGTGGGTTATTCTCGATCATTTTACCGAATTGATGCCCCAAATCATACAAGGTGGTCACATATTCGTCAAAAATACCTGCTCCATAGGTTTTCAATATCGTATACCATTGAATGCTCATCATAGTCTTTGTACATTCAAAAGTCCTTTTGGCGAGATTGTACCAATCCTCATCCTCGGATTGTTCCAACAAATAATCTGCTTTTTGGCTAAAAGTAGTATGGGAGTGGTTCCCGTCCTTGTATAATAGGGCAGTTGTAATCGTAGGCATCATCATCATTTTATGACCATCGATCACAACAGAATCAGCCTGATCAATTCCTTGTACCGTATGTTGATATTTGGGCGAGAATATCGAAGCACCTCCGTGGGCACCATCAACATGAAACCATAAATCATATTTTTTACTAAAGGCTGCGATGGCGTCCAAATCGTCATAGATACCAACAGCTGTTGCTGGCGCACTACCGACTATCGCGAATACCTTAATCCCCTTTTTTACGGCTTTCTGGTAATATTCCTCCAAGACCGAAATGTCCATATTAAAGTTGGAGGTGGCAGGAATTTTTATGATTCCCTTTTCTCCCAATCCCATTATTTTGGCGGCCCTGTCTACACAATAATGGGCCTCTTCGTAAACCATGATACCCAGATCCTGATGATGGCCCTTATTCCAAACGTCATGCTGGACTTTAGCCTTTCTTGCAGAAAGTAATGCCGTTAAGTTGGCCAAAGTGCCCCCGGAAGTCAAAAAACCCCTAGAATTTTCATCGTACCCTATTTTGGCACATATGAATTCGGTAATGATGCGCTCAATGGCTGATGGGGCCATTCCCATTTCGTAAACGGCCATCCCGTTATTCAACAAAGAACTTATGAGTCCAGCAAGTGAGCCCAACGGTGCTGGTGGACTAACCTGATGACCTATGTATCTTGGATTGTGGACATGTGTTGTATGTTTTAGAATTTCAGGAAATAGTTTGGTTTCATCACCATCTTTCATGAAATCCTTCCAAAAGATATATTCGTCTTCCGGTAGGTTCCATTGAATGACCTTTTCAGATTTTTCATTTAAGGTATTATCCAGATGATTGGCCAATTCATCGACTAATCGATGCCCACGTTTCCTGAAATCTTCTGGGGAATAGGCCTGCTGCAGCAGCTTTTTTTTCATAGTACTAAATTAAGTTTTTGAATTTGTGAATGCAACAGTAGGCCTCCAGACTATTTCATTTCTTCTCCAATTTTAAGATGGGCGAAACCTCTAAAAATAAGCTAAAAAGGCCACTCCATTTGGAGCGGCCTTTGCTTCTGAATCTTCAAAAGTTTCAATCTGAATTAGTCAAATGTGTAACCGTTATCAGCAGCAACCTTATCGGCAATTTGAATACGTAAGGCAATTACATTAGGGTTATTTGTATATTTTGTGAAACGTTTGAGCCCCATTAACATCATGCGTTGTTCATCGCCTTCAGTGAAGGAAATAATGGCCTCCTTTCCCTTAGTTATTACAATTTCTGTAGCATTGTATAAATAGAGTTTGGCCATGGCGATTTGTGCAGCCTGGGCTTCTTCCCCAAAGCGTTTTGCATTCTTTTCCGCTCTTAATAGGGTAGATTCGGCCATATATATTTTTATAAGAATATCAGAAGTTGCCATCATTAATTGTTGATGTTTCTCCAATTCCATTCCAAATTTTTGAACAGCACTACCGGCAACCATTAAGAACACTTTCTTAAGCCTAGCAATCAAATCCTTTTCTTCTGCAAATAACTCTGAAAAGTCCGGAGCATCAAAAGAAGGGATACCCATTAATTCCTCACCCACTTTGGTCGCAGGTCCTAAAAGATCCACATGTCCTCTCAGTGCCTTTTTGACCAACATGCCTACCGATAACATTCGGTTTATTTCATTGGTACCTTCATAAATACGGGATATTCTGGCATCTCTCCACGCCTTCTCCATGGGTGCATCGGCACTAAAGCCCATTCCACCAAATATCTGTACCCCTTCATCAGTGGTACTTTGTACGTCTTCTGAAACTGCAACTTTAAGAATTGAACATTCAATGGCGTATTCTTCAATACCCTTTAGTTCTGCCTCCTGGTGTGAATTTCCACTAGCTTCACGAATGGCAATCCTATCCTCTATGTTTTTTGCAGCTCTATAACATGCTGATTCCCCGGCATATGTATTTGTGGCCATGGTTGCAATTTTAGCCTTAATAGCTCCAAAATTAATTATGGGCGTCTTGAATTGAATCCTTTCATTGGCATATTTAACGGATTCACCAATAACGCGACGTTGTGCTTCCAAACAAGCGGCGGCCAATTTGATTCTACCAATGTTCAGGGCATTAAGGGCAATTTTAAATCCGTTGCCGCGCTCAGATAGCATGTTTTCGACAGGAACCTTGGTATTGCTAAAGAATACTTGACGGGTAGAGGAGGAGTGGATTCCCAACTTCTTCTCTTCATCCCCCAAAGAAATTCCATTTTCGGGGTTGTTTTCAACAATAAATCCGGTGATGTTCTTATCGTCTTCTATACGTGCGAAAACAATGAACATATTGCAAAAACCGGCATTTGATATCCACATTTTCTGCCCAGTCATGGAGTAGTATTTTCCATCTTCGGATAACACTGCTTTCGTTTTCCCCGAATTGGCATCAGAACCAGCTCCGGGTTCGGTAAGGCAATATGCTCCAAACCACTCTCCAGAGGCTAATTTGGGAACGTATTTTTGCTTTTGTTCTTCTGTACCATAAAGGGTTATAGGCATGGTTCCTATACCCGTATGGGCCCCAAAGGCAGTACTGAATGAACCCGTTGCCCCGGAAATGTAATCGCAGACCAACATTGTAGAAACAAAACCCATTCCCATTCCTCCATACGCTTCAGGTACAGCAATGGACAATAGTCCCAATTCTCCCGCCTTACGCATACATTCTTCGGTATAGGCATAGTCTTTCTGTTCGAAGCGTTCCCAATGTGCCCAAAGTTCGCGATCTACAAATTCCTTTGTACTATCACGCATCATGCGCTGCTCTTCGGATAAATCTTCCAATGTAAAAACGTCTTCACATTTTGTTTCTTTGACTAGGAACTGCCCGCCTCGAAGTAGTTCTGTGTTTTTTGTTTCAGTACTCATGTTGTTTTGTATTTTGGAGAAGAGAAAATAGAAATGGGATTTTACTTAAGACCATTTTGAAATCCCATGGTCATTCTTTGCCATTCAGCTATTTTATCTTCAAGAGTTTTTAACATTTCGCTATCAATATATTTTCTATGATGTGCAACTAGTAGTTGAGTTCCCAATTCAAATGAAGAACCCAATGAATAATCAATAAAATTTTAAAAGGCCTTATCTGTTCTTTCTGAGCCTTCAGCAATGTTACTAGG
>JAGLKG010000620.1 GCA_023141835.1 Maribacter sp.
CATTAAGTCCATATCCACTTTTCAAAGGGGTTGGAATATCAAATATTCTTTCGGCACCATCATGCCGAATACTTGCATAATAAGTCTCATTTGGCTTGGGTGTAAAGTTCACTTTGCCAAGACCGAATTCGGCACTTTCAAATTCTTTGACAATTGTTCCATCCATGGTTCGGATACTGCCTTCTACGGCCAATCCATTGGCCGCTGCATCGATAGCCTCGATACCGAGTACCCCAGGAAGTCCATTGACCAAGTTACCCCCTTCAGGGAAAAACCGGAGACCTACCCCGTCATTAAAATTAGATTGGTTAGCTACGGCATTGGACATAATGAGCGTTGAAGAAGGTATATCTGATTTAGTTTTTTTGCTTGTGCTTCTTTTCTTTTCAACAGTGATTACCTTTTCGAATAGTGGTGTTTTCTCATCATTCAACATATATTTGGTATAGGAGCGCAGCCTATAATTACCCTCGGGTAAAAGCGTATCGATTACAATATCACCCCAGGCACTTGTTCCGTTGACAAACATTTTTCGTGTCGCAATTAGACTGTCGCTTTTATTCAGTAGTTCTATATAAGACACTCTACTTTTGACACTCTTTTGATGCGAGATACCATCGACCAAATAGGATTTGAACCATAGCGTATCCCCACTAGAATACCTATCCTTGTCCGTTTGCAAATAGGTCTTTTCGGGCCCCGCAAGTTTTGAGTATTCAGATAGTCTTTTCTGAATGGTACTTAACAGTCGATTGCCCTGTTCAGGTAAATTAAATGCCATTACCATGAATAGTGCTCCAAAAGTCAACATACCTTTTATCGTTTGGTTTTTCATTTCTTACGCATTTACATTTAATAATCGTTTATTTTTCGTTTTAAAGTGTTTCTTGCAAAACGCTTTCTCCATTTCTTGTTTCTCATCCCAAAAAATAATCCCACATTCCTTACAATTCCGTCTCCCTTGTATCGCCAAGTATTTATAAAGAGTAGGCTTAGATTTGATGCCAACCAATTTCATTATATCAACAATAGGTAAATTATTTTCCTTGTAATAGGCTGCTGCAAGCATCGCTTTCTGTTTGGCTTCCTTGCCCAGGCCTTTCTTACGGCCCAATTGTATGCCCCTTCGTCGAGCACTTTTAAGGCCAGCAGTTGTACGCTCAATAATAATGTCTCGCTCCAATTGGGCAATAGCACCAAACAGCGTAATCACAAATTTGCCATGGGCGGATGTGGTATCAATAAACGGGTCTTTGATGCTCTTGAACTTTACGCCTTGCTTTTCAAATTCGTCCACCAATTTCAAAAGATGTGATATACTTCTTGCAATCCGGTCGAGTTTCCAAATGATGACTGTATCGCCCTCACGTAGCCGGCTCATCATCAAGTCCAAGTCCTGGCGTTCTGATTTTGCCCCAGAGGAAACATCCCGATAGATATTCTTTTCAGGCACACCTTCTTTTAAGAGGGCATCAATCTGTAAACTGGGTTTTTGGGCTTTAGTACTTACCCTTACATAACCAAAAAGCATAAACGGTATAATTATACCTATAAATATAAACTTACAATTTATACCAGAAAAACGAACTTATTAGTAGTTATTAACTGTATTTATTGCAAGTTTACTTAAACGGTCGTTTAAGTAAACTTCTTGTGTTCCGTAAAAGGTGAA
>JAGLKG010000621.1 GCA_023141835.1 Maribacter sp.
ATATAGAGTAAATGAAACCATTAATCAAACCGAGTACTTGGTGGGTGGAGAATTGAAAAATTGGAGCGGTAATACCTCTAAAGTATACTCTACCATATCCTCTACCGATGCGTATAAGCCTACTTTGCTGGGAAGTATTCCCGATATGGGAGAGTCTGAGGCCATGGAGGCTCTGGATGCTGCTACAGGGGCTTATAATAGAGGACAAGGAGTTTGGCCTACCATGCAAGTAAAGGATCGCATAGAGTGTATGGAAGCCTTTGTTGAAAAAATGAAAACCAAAAGAGCGGAAGTCGTAAAGCTCTTGATGTGGGAAATAGGCAAATCGCTTCTGGATTCCCAGAAAGAATTTGACCGAACCGTCGAATATATCCAGGATACCATCGAGGATTGCAAACAAATGGATAGGGATGCGGCCAAGTTTCAAAAACAAGACGGTGTATATGCCCATATTAAAAGAGGGCCTTTAGGGGTGGTTTTATGCTTGGGGCCCTATAATTATCCTTTGAACGAAACTTTTGCGCTGTTGATTCCTGCCATAATTATGGGCAATACTACCATATTTAAACCGGCAAAACACGGAGTGCTGCTGATAACCCCTTTGCTGGAAGCATTTCAAAGCAGCTTTCCCAAAGGTGTTGTGAATATCATTTTTGGTAGGGGTAGGGCGGTGGCCGCACCTATTATGCAAACTGGAAAAGTTGATGTTCTCGCTTTGATAGGTAATAGTAAATCAGCGAATGCCCTACAGGATCAACACCCTAAGAGCAATAGGCTACGTTTGGTTCTGGGTCTAGAGGCTAAAAATCCGGCTATAATATTGCCAGATGCAGATTTGCCATTGACCATAGCGGAATGCTTGGCGGGAACATTATCGTTCAATGGACAGCGTTGTACAGCTTTGAAAGTGGTCTATGTTCATGAAGATATTGCTGGGGATTTTAACACCCAATTTGCAGAACGCGTAGATGGTTTGAAATATGGAAATCCGTGGGAAGACGGGGTTAAATTAACACCATTGCCCGAACCTGGAAAACCTGCATATATCCAAGAATTAATCGATGATGCAGTTTCGAAAGGCGCAAAAATAGTAAACAAAAAAGGCGGACAGCATTTCGATAACTATATCTGGCCCGCTGTTCTTTATCCTGTGACTAAGGATATGCGCGTGTACCAAGAGGAGCAGTTTGGTCCTATAATTCCCATTGTACCTTTTAAGGATATCGAAGAGCCGTTAGATGATATGGCCGAAAGCAACTATGGACAGCAAGTAAGCTTGTTTGGTAAGGATGTGTATGCCTTGGCACCCTTGATTGACTCTTTGGTCAACTTGGTATGTCGCGTAAATCTCAATAGCTCATGCCAGCGTGGACCTGATGTCTATCCATTTACAGGAAGAAAAGATTCCGCCCAGGCCACATTGAGTGTTTATGATGCATTACGTTCCTTCTCTATTCGAACCTTTGTTGCCTTTAAGGACAATGAACTGAACAATGAGACCATTGAGAAGCTTTTGGAGACCAAACTCTCGAATTTCGTAA
>JAGLKG010000622.1 GCA_023141835.1 Maribacter sp.
TTAGAGGTAGTCCCATAAAACGAACGTTTTCTGGAACTTCGACCATTTTTCTTATTCCGTACTTTTAATTGGCCGTTTTATGGTACTACTCCGTTCGCAAACTTTTGACGGGGTTTGCATTCGCCGCCCTAATAGTTTGTATACTTACAGTAACAAGGGCAATAAATACCAAGCCTAGGCCTACCACTGTATAGGTAGGCCAGCCAACTTCTACCTGATATGCAAAATGTTGCAACCATCTTTGCATTGCCCACCAGCCTATGGGAATGGCAATCAAAACCGCAATACCAACCAAAATCAAAAAGTCCTTCCCTATGAGTGCTGTTATGGAACTTATCTCGGCTCCCAAAATCTTCCTAATTCCTATTTCCTTGTTTCTCCGTCGAGTGATAAAGGCCGTAATAGCAAACAGACCGATGAGCGAAATCAGAATAGCTATAATCCCAAAAAAAGTGATTACCTTTTGAAGCCTAAAATAAGAGGCGAGCAACTGCTCAAAATTGGCATCTAAAAAAGAATAACGGATGGGAGCATTAGGAGCGATTTTTTTCCAGACTTGCTCCACGGCGGCAATCGAAGCCTGGATATGACCACTTTTGAGCTTGACCAAAATTGCACCACCAGACTGGTAACGACAGGCCTCGTTGCCAATGGTGTAAACTACGGGCTGTACCCTTGTCTCTGCCCCCATCACGCTAAAATCGTGGACCACACCTACGATTTTCATGGGAATTTCACAGCCCTCATAGAAAATGATCTTTCCAATTGTGCTCTCTGTGGAAATACGCTTTGCCGCAGATTCATTGATGATGGCAGTCTGTGTTTTTTGATCCAAAATAGCCTCGGAAAATTCTCGGCCTTCTATTAACCCGACTTGGAGAGTCTTGAAATAATCCGTACTTACTTTTACCGAAGCAAATCGCTGTTTTTTGCCTTCTACGGTAAAGCCGGTAGTAGTTGAATCTACAAACTTGTCTCCTGGAACTTGAGTGGTTTTGGATACATATTCCACACTTGCTATTGCGGTGAGCTCGTTTTTGAGTTTGTCAAAGCCCTGCTCTCGAACAAACTGTGGAGCTTCGATACGCATTACTTGCTCCTTGGTAAAACCATTGTCGCGATCCTGCATAAAATGAAGTTGCTTGTTTATGACAACTATGGTGATGATAAAAAACCCTGTGACCATAAACTGAATGACAATCAATAGATTTCTGAAGGCCATACTACCTTTACCTTTGGAAACAGTACCGTTCAGCACCTGTACCATACTGAATCGAGATAGGAAAAAGGCAGGATAAAGTCCTGAAAGTAGCGTGATGATACCCAGACATAATATGAGTTGTCCAAGCATTGACCCTGTATAACTTTGGCCCCAAAGACTTAGTTCTAGACCAAAAACGGAATTAATAGTTGGCAAGAGTAATTGAATTATTGCTATTGCTAGCCCTAAGCTAACTATACTTTGAAGGGCTGTTTCAACCATGAACTGAGCAATTAGGCGTCCCTTTCCAGAACCAAGAACTTTGCGAACTCCAACTTCCCTAGCACGACCCATAGCCTTCGCCACCGAAAGGTTGCTGAAATTGATAGCACCAGCTATTAAGAGTAGGACGGCAAGCAGAAATAATGCCTGATTGGTCTTGATATTACTACTGCCATATTTCGGATAATTGTGTAACATTGGAACGACATCGGAATAAAACTTCTCTTGCTCACTTGAGTTAAGGTATTCTTCATAACTAAGTCCACTTTGGGATATGCGGTCATTGTAGTATAGTTTGTTGATAGTATTTTCTAATCTATTTTGATCAACAACCGATTTTGTTTTAATGTAAGTCTCGAAAGAATAATTCTCCCAAAAACTGTTCTCCTCTTGATAGGGGTCACGCATTAAGAGGTGTACACTGAGGTGCGTAGGCGTTTGAGGCGTTTGTATTACGCCAGAAATCATGCCTTCATATGAATTATAGATTTTGATAGTTTCACCAACGGGATTTTTTGAACCATAAAGTTTATGTGCTAGTTCTTCACTTATGACCACTGCGTTAGGTTCATTTAGTACATCGTCTTTCGACCCTAGCACAAGGTTGTAAGGGAAGACCTTAAAAAATAGAGAATCTACAGTGGTTATCCCCTTATGAAAAAGTGTTTTCCCGTTGGCATCTACCTGTATCTCAAATTCTCCAGAAGATTGAATAGCCGTAGCTGTCTCTACTTCCGGATGCTTTTCCGATAAAAATCTGGCAAGAGGAGCGGGTGTGTTATCCTGAATATCGCTTCCCTTTTTAATCGAAAGTTTGTAGACATGGTTAAGACTTTTATCCCAAGTATCATAACTCAACTCGTAATTGAGAAATAA
>JAGLKG010000623.1 GCA_023141835.1 Maribacter sp.
AATACAGCGACTATAACTGATTATTTCCCTGGGGACAGTGATCTAAGTAATAATGAGGCGTCTGTAGATGTAGAGGTCAGTCAGCGGTCCAATAACGAAGCAGGCTTCCTTTTTAACCTATTTTCTCCCAATGGGGATGGTACCAATGATTTATTGCACATTGTTGATATCGAAGACTTTCCAGGGAACACATTGGAAATATATGACCGCTATGGCAATCAAGTCTTTAGCGCCATTAATTACGATAATTTATGGGACGGAACTAGGAACAATGTCGATTTGCCCAAAGGCACCTACTTCTATATTTTAAATTTAGGGGATGGGTCTGATATTGAAAAAGGTTGGATTCAAATCATAAGATAATGCTAGGAATGAATTATAAAAAACTTGGAAATATCCACATAAGCGTTCATCTATTTTTGATTTTGCTTTTAGGTAATGTGGTCATTGCATTTGGGCAGAAAGAACCTCAATATACACAGTACATGTACAATATTGGAAGCTTTAATCCGGCATATGCGGGGACCGTTGAGACTCCTGAGATAATTGGTCTATATCGCGCCCAATGGATAGATATACCTGGTGCTCCAAGAACAATGAGATTTGGGGTCAATGTACCTTTTGCAAACGAAAAAAATGGTTTGGGATTCAATATTGTGAATGATCAATTGGGACCTTTTACCCAAACCTATGTAGATATCGCATATTCCTATCAGGTCAATGTAAGTGAAAATACCAAATTGTCATTTGGAATAGATGCGGGAGGTTCATTTTTGAATGTTGATCTTACAAAGGGCAATTTTGAAATTACTCCAGAGCCGTTATTGAATTCTTTGACTGCCAATAATTTTTACCCGACTATAGGAGCAGGTACTTTTTTATATTCAGACGATTGGTATTTAGGTTTGTCAATTCCTAATTTTTTAACGAACGGAATTTATAATGATGAAGTGGCAACCCTCGTTGAGGATAAAGTGCAATTTAATTTAATAGGAGGGTATGTTTTTGGCCTTTCGGAAAGCTTAAAGTTCAAACCTGCTGTATTAATGAATTATTTAAAGGGCTCCCCGGTTAATTTAAATGTATCGGCCAATTTCTTGATCAATGATGCGTTCACGGTTGGGGCATCGTACAGGTTGGATAATGCCGTTAGTGGTTTGGCAGGGTTTCAAATTTCAAGTGGCACGTTCATAGGGTATTCCTATGATCACAACACCAACGGTCTGGGTGAATTCAATAGTGGTTCCCATGAGGTTATAGTGAAATTTTATCTGGGTAAAGGGGGGTATAGAAGTAAGCCACCCAAGCCCAAGAATGCAAAGGGATTACCTAAGCAAATTGATACACCAAGGTTCTTTTAATAAGGTACTCAAATGAAAATAAAAATTTTATCATTGCTTTGTTTGACGATTGTTGCGACCTCCTTAGCACAAGAAAAAAGGTCTAAGGCAGATATATTGTTCTATGGTTATGAATTTAAAAAGGCCATTGTTGAATATCAAAGTGAAATGGCCGAAAGACCTTTGAAGAATGGCCAACTATTGAATTTGGCAGATAGTTACTACAAAATTGGCGACTTCAACAATGCTTCAAAGATATATCTCGATATACATAAAAAGGATACAACAATGTCAAGTCACCGGTTCAACAAGATGTTGCAGAGCTTGGCCAAAACTTCAAATAAGGAAAGGGTAAAGGCCTTTCTAAGTTCAAGGCAGACATCATTTACTAATGAGTTATTGGAGAACGCTGAATTTAATTATGAATTGTTGAACTCCCCCGAAGGGAATACT
>JAGLKG010000624.1 GCA_023141835.1 Maribacter sp.
CAGACCGATGCGGCCATCAATCCCGGTAATAGCGGAGGTGCCTTAGTTGATCTTAACGGTAATATTGTGGGAATCAACACAGCCATTGCAAGCCGAACGGGCAGTTATACTGGATATGGTTTTGCAATACCCAGTAATATTGTAACCAAAGTAATAGACGATCTTTTAAAATATGGAAGCGTACAGCGGGGAATGCTGGGTGTGACCATAGCCACCATGAACGGAAATTTAGCAAAGGAAAAAAAGATAGATTTCATCAAAGGGGTTTGGGTCGAAAATGTCAGTGAGAATAGTGCTGCCAAAAAGGCTGGAATCCAGGAGGGAGATATAATTGTTGAAGTAGATGGTATAAGTGTGGCTACTTCACCAAGATTACAGGAAATTATTGCTCAACGTAGACCGGGCGACATTGTATCCGTCGTAGTAAACCGAAAAGGAGATGAGAAGGAGTTTCGAGTTACCCTTGAAAATGTAAAGGGAACTACGGAAATTACCAAGAAAGAGAATGTGGAAATGCTGAATTATCTGGGTGCTGATTGTGAGACTATTGATAAGGAAACAGGTAAAAGGTTGAATTTGGCAGGTGGTGTTAAAGTGGTTCACCTATATCCTGGGCTTTTGCGTCAGAAAACCCAAATGCGCCCAGGGTTTATCATTACCCATATCAATGGTAAGAAAGTGACTAAAATCCGAGAACTGGTATCTATTCTGGAAGGTAAAAAAGGAGGTGTTATGTTGGAAGGTGTTTACGAAAATATGCCAGGGAAATATTATTATGCCTTTGGGCTGGATTCTTGATGACATTCTATTTTTAGGTTAACACAAAATTGAACATGCAATGAATAAACGTATTTTAATACCTGTCGATTTTTCAGAGAATGCCCTGAACGCCATTCACTATGCGCAGCATCTTTATAAGAACGTCGATTGTGATTTTTATTTGCTGAATGCATTCCATGTAAAGGGCTATTCACTTGATAACATGATGATGGTACCCGAATCTGGGGAACCTACTTATGAAAGGGCAAAAAACCAATCGGAAAAAGGATTGGAAAAGTTGGTGGAACAATTAAAATTACATTCCGATAACACCAAACACACCTATCATACAATTTCTGTGTTCAATGCATTGATTGAAGCTGTGAAAAATACCATTGATAAAAATGATATCGATGTAGTTATTATGGGTTCCAAGGGCAAAACGGGCTCGAAGAGGGTCATTTATGGAACAAATACCATAAGTGTTATGGAAGAATTGAAAAAATGCCCCGTGCTCATGATACCGGAAAATGTACGGTTTTCCCGACCTAAGGAAATCGTTTTTCCAACAGATTACAAAATTCCTTTTAAGCGAAAGGAATTGGATTACCTTATCGAAATCGCTGAAATGCACAATTGCATTATTCGGGTTTTGTATATGGACAATGGCGGTATAATTGATCAAAAACAGCAAGAAGACAAAGTGCTACTTGATACCATTTTCGCTCATATCGCCCATAGTTTCCATACCCTAAAAGATGTAAAGTTACAGGCTGGTATAAAAGCCTTCGTGGAAAGTCGGGAGTGCGATATGATCGTCTTTATTAACCGAAAACATCATTTTTTAAGAAAAATTGTCAACAAACCACTGGTCAAAGAGTTGGGATTCTATTCGAATATACCAGTTTTGGAGTTGAATGAGCCTGCTTGAAAAAAGTGATGTGCTAAACCCTACGTTTAAGCCTGTTAATATGATTTAGGTCATTTGTTTTCTTGGAATGAGAGGCTAATCTAGGTTCTGTCGCATCTGTTCAAAAT
>JAGLKG010000625.1 GCA_023141835.1 Maribacter sp.
GAGGACGAACGCCAGATGTCGCCGCCTTCAACCTCGTGCGAGTGTAACACTTCACCCGATGCCAATACATAACGGATCGTGCCATTTTCGGGTGCTACGAAAGTTGTAGGGTGCGAGCCGTATTCTTCGGCCTTTTGAGCCATAAGTCCTACATTGGGCACGGTGCCCATAGTCGTAGGGTCAAAGGCTCCATGTTCTTTGCAAAAATCTATAGTTGCCGTGTAAATCCCTGCATAACTACTATCAGGAATAACAGCCTTGGTATCTTGTGCTTTCCCCTCAGAATTCCACATTTGGCCAGAATTACGGATCATTGCCGGCATAGAGGCATCAATGATAATATCACTGGGAACATGAAGGTTGGTAATGCCTTTATCTGAATTTACCATTGCCAAATCGGGACCATTGTTGATTGCATTTTTAACATCGCTCTCGATTTGAGTCTTTTTATCTGATGGAAGCTCTTCCAGCTTACTCAATAAATTTTCCAGACCATCATTGGCATTTACGCCGATAGATTCTAACGTGCTTTCGTGTTTTGAGAATACATCTGCGAAAAATACCCTAATGGCATGACCAAAAATAATTGGGTCGGAAACTTTCATCATCGTCGCCTTCATATGCAGTGAAAATAGAACCCCACTTTGTTTGGCATCTGCAATTTGCTCCAGTAAAAAGGCAACCAAGGCTTTTTTGCTCAGCACAGTGGCATCAATAATCTCACGTTCCAAAAGCGGAATGTTTTCCTTTAAAACAATAGTTTGACCATTATCGGTATTTAGTTGAATCTTTACATTGGTCGCTGTTGGAAGGGTTGTTGACTTTTCATTTGATTTGAAATCTCCATGATCCATTGTTGCAACATGCGTTTTGGAATCTGAATGCCATGCCCCCATTGAATGCGGATTTTTCTTGGCATAGTTTTTAACTGCCCTAGGAGCTCTACGGTCAGAATTACCTTCTCTAAGCACAGGATTAACGGCACTTCCCTTTATTTTGTCATACCTCGATTTAATATCCCTTTCGGTTTCATTTTTAGGTTCGTCCGGGTAATTGGGTAGGTCGTAACCTTTGTTCTGCAATTCCCCAATGGCTGCATTCAATTGTGGGACAGAGGCGCTTATATTGGGTAGCTTTATGATATTTGCTTCGGGCAATTTGGCCATTTCCCCCAATACTTCAAGATCGTTTTCCATTCGTTGGTCTTCATTAATAAAATCGGGGAAGATCGAAATTATCCTTGCGGCCAAAGAAATATCCTTGGTTTCTATGGTAATACCGGAAGTTTTGGTAAATGCTTTAACTATGGGTAAAAAAGATTGAGTGGCCAGGGCAGGAGCTTCGTCCGTTTTGGTATAGAAAATTTTTGGCATCTATAAATGTAGTTATTATTTAAAGCTGCAAATATACAATTTTATGGTCTCCTAATTGCCAGTAAAATATGCATAATTTGTAAAAGGCGGGTATATTTTTTTCCAAGATGAAAAAAGAGAGAATAAACTGGTTTTACAAAAAACAAAAGCCATATCAATGTACGAGTACAGTTGACATGGCTTTTTAGAAATGACCTACAGATTATTATTTTGTATTTACAACAAAACCGCAACCATTGATTGCATCCATAGTCCCTTTCCACGTTTGAAATACGTTGTAGTTCTTAATTCTTCAACCAAGAAACTTCATTGTATTTCTTCTTGTCGTTTTAGCGTTTCCATCTTAAATATAGAACCGAGGTTTTATATTTAACGCAAAATCACCCACATATTCACCAGAAAAGCGACAGCCTTTTGGTAATATGCTCATCGTTTTAATCCATATCGGTCTGATTAAATCCTACCGTAACTTTTTAAAAGATTGAACAACAATATAAAGAACGTAAACTCTACAACGATTTAATTCTATATCCCTAGAGGACGTTTTATTAAATCACCCTTAAATATAAGGAAAAAATCTGAATATACAAAGATTTAGGAATCAACATATTATGAACTTCGGTTATCAACAATTGTTCATAAAAAAAGCATCCCTATTTACAGGATGCTTTTTTGTGATATTTTTGCTAAGGTTTTACGAACGTACCTCCTTGATTCTAGCTTTTTTC
>JAGLKG010000626.1 GCA_023141835.1 Maribacter sp.
ATATACAGAGTATTAAATTTGCCTTTCAAAGATTGGGATATGAGGCAATTTTAACAGATGATGTTGAGGAAATCAGAAATGCGGACAGGGTTATATTCCCAGGAGTAGGTGAGGCGAGTAGTGCCATGAAAATGCTTAGGAAAAGTGGGTTGGATACATTGATACCCGAATTAAAACAGCCTGTTTTAGGTATTTGTCTGGGCATGCAGTTAATGTGTAATTCATCTGAAGAGGGCAATACCATAGGCCTTGGTATTTTTGACGTAGATGTTGTGAAATTTTCAAATCAGGTTAAAGTACCTCAAATAGGTTGGAATTGGATTTCCCATTTAAAAACGGATTTGTTCAAAGGGATTTCAGAAAAAGAGCATATTTATTTGGTGCATAGCTTTTACGCCCCGTTGTGCAAAGAAACCATTGCGGAATCAGACTATGAATTGTCGTACAGTGCGGCTTTGGGAAAAGACAATTTTTATGGGGTACAGTTTCATCCAGAAAAGAGTAGTGTCGTTGGCGAAAATATATTGAAAAACTTTATAGAGAACGTTTAAGATGAAAAAATTCATATCGACGGATAAAGTTCTACTAGATGTAGATTTGATTCATAGGTATGTTAGCACGATTTCGTATTGGGGGAGTGGCAGGACCATTGAGGAAGTTCTTGGAACCATCGAGAATTCGTTCTGTTTTGGAATGTATAATGAGGCCAACGAACAAATGGGATTTGCACGCTTAGTGACCGATTATATAACCTTCGGTTATCTCATGGATGTAATTATTTTTGATGAATACCAAGGCAAAGGATATGGCAAAGAATTGATTGAATTTATCATGAATTATGATGTGGTCAAAAAACTAAAGACCATAGCTCTAAAGACCAAGGATGCCCATGGACTTTATGAAAAATTTGACTTTAAAAAAATTGGCAATTCTGAATTATGGATGGCCAATGACAAAGTAAAACTATTATAAAAAACCAATGAGAATTATACCAGCGATAGACATCATAGAAGGCAAATGCGTAAGGCTTTCAAAAGGGGATTACGACACTAAGAAAGTTTACAATGAAAACCCGTTGGAAGTAGCCAAGGAGTTTGAGGACCATGGAATCGAATTTCTGCATTTGGTTGATTTGGATGGGGCCAAGTCACATCATATTGTGAACCATAAGGTCTTGGAACAAATTGCATCAAAGACCAATTTAAAAATAGATTTTGGAGGCGGTCTCAAAAGCGATGACGATTTGCGCATAGCTTTTGAGAGCGGAGCTAATCAGATAACGGGAGGTAGCATAGCAGTTAAGGACAAAGCTGTTTTTTTAGGATGGCTCAATACATATGGTCCCGATAAAATTATATTGGGAGCCGATGCTAAAGATGAAAAAGTAGCTGTTTCAGGATGGATGGAGGAATCTAAGGAAGAATTGGTACCCTTTATACAATCCTATCAAAATAAGGGGATAACATACGTTATTTGTACCGATATAAGTAAAGATGGTATGCTCGAAGGCCCTTCATTTGAACTTTATCAAAAGATAATCGCCAAAACATCAGAAAACGAAGTGGGAGTAAAGGATTCTAAAATTAAACTGATCGCAAGTGGAGGCATATCTACTTTTGATGAACTGCCAAGACTGGCCGAAATTGGTTGCGAAGGAACGATAATCGGGAAGGCTATTTATGAGAATAGAATTAGTCTTAAGCAGTTAGAAAGCTATATTTTGACGGCATGAGTCCAATGGAAAAGGAAATAAAGGATGAGTTCATCAAAAATTCGATATACCGAATTGATGAAAGCACGCGCATGATTCAAATTTGTGTTAAAGATTTGACCGAAGCGGAAATTTGGAAAAAACCAAATAGATCTTCCAATAGCATTGCAAACTTGATTTTGCATTTGTGCGGCAACATTACTCAGTATATCATTTCTTCTTTGGGCGAAGTCAAAGATACTAGGGAGCGGGAAAAAGAATTTTCAACAACAGAAGGGTATACAAAAGATCAACTACTCCAAATATTGTTGGATACAGTTGAAAAGGCAAAAGCTGTAATACAGGGTGCCTCAAAGGATGGGCTTATAAAAGAAAGGGATGTTCAGGGTTTTAACTTTTCGG
>JAGLKG010000627.1 GCA_023141835.1 Maribacter sp.
TCCTGCATATCCCTTGCCGGATGATATTCGGGCAGGTTCAATGCGGTAAAATTATGCCAATCATCCTCAATTTCTGGGCCTTCGGAAACATTGAAACCAATTCTTGAAAAGATGTCGATAATTTGGTTTTTCACAATGGAGATAGGGTGCCTGGCACCTAGAGCCATAGATTCTCCAGGGCGGGTTAAATCGCCATAAATACCTTTTTCCTCGATCTTACTTTCAAGGGCTTCCTTCAAAAGATTCACTTTTTCGGTTGCGGATACCTTAAGTCGATTGATGGCCTGACCGAAATCTCTTTTTTGGTCGTTTGGAACGTTTCTCAATTCTGAAGCAAATTTCCCCATAAGTCCTTTCTTGCCTAAGTACTTTATGCGGAAAGCCTCAATGGCTTCTTTGGATTCGGTTGTGAAATTTTCAACCTCAGCTATATGTTCCTTTATTTTATCGATCATGACCCTAAACTAAGAGGACAAATTTAAAACATTATACCAAGTATCGGATAAAATACGAACAAATAAAAAACCGTGTTTTAATCAAAAACACGGTTCAAAAGGTAATTCGAAGGCCCTATGAATCATTCTTTCCCATTAATATTCTCTTTGAGCCATTCTGTACACTGATCAAAATTTTCGAAGATATACTCTTTAGATACCAAATCAGGAATAATATCAATACGTTCCATCATATATCTTGGTTGTGGAAGTACGTCTACTAAAAGCACATCGATGTTTTCTTTTCTAAGATCTACCAAGACATCTTCTAATGCATATAATCCACTTTGGTCAATGTACTGCATTCTGTCCATTCGAATAATAACGGCAGAAGCGGTATCGGGAATTTGACGGGCCAATGCTTGAAAATTACTTGTTGTTCCAAAAAATAGAGGTCCCTTTATATGTTTGATAAAAACCCTTTCCTTGAGTCGTTTTGGAAAAGTAGTTTCATCGGCCCAAGCTTTTTCCTTTAGCAGTGATTTTACGTTGGAGTGTTCCGCTGTCAGATCTCCCATTTTCTTCATAAACATCACTGAGGCGATTATCAATCCTATTCCCACGGAATATACAAGATTCCAGAACGTTGATAATACAAGGACAACTAGCATCACCATGACCTCAGAACTGAGTTTTAGAGGTCCTATTTTGACATCCCTTGGTAAATTGGGAATGGCTTTTAGCCCTTTATAATCCATTACGGCAATACCTACGGTAATTAAAATTCCAGCTAAAACAGCGGCTGGTATTTGTGAAGCTACAGGCCCCATAGCCATTAATATGGTTAATAACAACACCCCTGCAACCATGCCCGATAATTTTGTCTTACCCCCTGAATTGATGTTCACAACCGTTCTAATGGTGGCGCCAGCTCCAGGAAGTCCACCAAAAATACTAGCTATACTGTTGCCAACTCCCTGACCGATCAACTCCTTATTGGGGTTATGTTTGGTTTTGGTCATATTATCTGCAACCACCGAAGTCAGTAATGAATCTATTGCCCCCAAAAGAGCCAATGTCAAAGCCGTAAAAAAATAGGGCGAAATGGCACCGAACTCAAATGCGGTAAAAATCTCTAAATTTGGCATGGGAAAGCCTTCCGGTATTTTTTCTATGGTCCGATACTCCCATCCAAAGCCATAAGCCATTCCCGAAACTACAAGTAAGGCCACCAATGTGCTTGGAACAACCGTTGTAATTCGCCTAAAGCCATAAATAATAAGAATTGTTGCAAGTGCCAAACCAAGTTCCAGCCAATTGATATTCTTTAAGGCTCTGGGCAAAACCTTTATGGCTCCCAGAACCCCTGAGGCTTCTTTGGCAGCCAAGGTTTTTGCTTCTTCCCCTATGGTGACCTCCGTTACTTCGTGTGCCCTTGATATGGTCTCTTTAAAATCTTCCAATACCAATATACCCTCGCCTGCTTCTTCCCTTAGAATATTTTCCAAAATCAATTCCTCTGCTTGCGGTTTAAAAGGCTCTACCCAGGATTCATCTTCTTTAGGATAATAACCAAGGGCCGGCAAAACCTGTGTGATTAGGATGATGACCCCAATAGCAGTCATAAAACCTGATACCACGGGGTAAGGGATATATTTTATATATTTTCCTATTCCCAGAAAACCCAATGCAATTTGCATAAGGCCGGCCAATAGAAATATAGTAAGAATTGCAGGCAAGGCCTTTTCAACACTCCCATCATAGATGGCAATAATACCGGCGATAACCACCATACTTACTGCGGTCATAGGTGCTGTTGGCCCGGAAATTTGGGTATTGGTCCCTCCGAACAGGGCTGCAAAAAAGCTTATAAAAATTGCTCCGTAGAGCCCGGCACTGGGGCCTAAACCTGAGCTAACACCAAATGCGAGTGCCAAGGGAAGCGCAACAATCCCTGCAGTGATTCCTCCTAGAAGATCACCTTTAAAATTTGAAAAGAATTTCTTCATCTTACTATCTGACTTTAAAGTTAAATTAAGATGACTTTTCCGCTCGAAAGATGATATACTCCGCCGACTATCTTAATTTCGCCCTTTTCTTCCATTTCCATTAGGATGGGACTCTTTTCACGAATACGTCCTATAGTCAAAGTAACATTGTTCTCAACTGTTTTAGAGACAAATTCTGGATTTGATGAGCTTGCTTCCCCTTCAGATTTTTTGACAGTTAGTTTAACAGCGGGTAAAATATTAGCAAGCATCGCCGTTATATTGCCAAGCTCTACACCATCAATGGCAGCTTTTACTGCGCCACAGGACTCATGACCAAGTACTAAAACGAGTTTGCTTCCGGCAGCTTTACATGAGTATTCCAAGCTCCCTAAGATATCGGTATTCTCGAAATTACCCGCTATGCGCGCTACAAATACGTCCCCTATCCCTTGATCAAATATGGTTTCAACGGGAACTCTTGAGTCTATGCAAGAAAGTA
>JAGLKG010000628.1 GCA_023141835.1 Maribacter sp.
CCCAATCCTCCAGAGGCTAACGTACTTCCTGTTTCCAGTGGGTTATCCGATGCATAATACGCGTACCTTACTTTTATATCTTCTCGAATACTTCTTCGAATCTTCGAGGCCGATTGTATTGCTTTTTGGTAATGCACACCTTCCATCTCCAATCCAATGGCATTCCAAGTTGATTCATGAAAAAACTTTAGAATATCTCTATTTTGAAGCGAGGTTCCCAATACTGTTACCATAGTACCCTCAAAAACCTCCAACCCATGTCCTTGGAAGTCCTTCGCGCATAACTCATTTTCAAATGGATAGTTATCTGAGGTCCCCTCAAAAATATGAGCCGAAGGTATCATTAAATCTCCTTTACCTCCTTCTAAAATACCTGCTTTACCCATTATCGAAATCGAAGCCACATCAAGAAATACATCTCCCCTTTTTTTACTTTTGTAAGGCTTTAACAACTCATCAATAGTCTCATAGGCCTGCTCTCCAAAAGCGTAATCCATGACAAATATAACAGGTTTTTCTTCATTGGGTATACCCTTGGGCAACTCATAACAACAGGCATCCGTTCCTAATCTGGACAAATCAAAAATCTGGACATCGATATTTGTCCCTGAAAGGTCATCAATGGCAATCATGCCATTTTTCTGGGCAAGCACCCTTACCTTTTTTTGCAGTTCTTTATTTTCTGCTGAACTCAAGGCTTCATAGATTTCCAAAGAGCCATTGCCCGAATATTCTTTGGCCAAGGCCTTTCTGGCGAACAGGGAATTCATTACACTATGCATATTCGCACTTATGATATGTACTGGTCTGTTCAACAAATTGCTTTTGGCCATGACCTCTTTTATGGTATTGGCCCATCTTTCGCCATGTATATGGTGCCCTAATCTTTCGCGCAATAATGAAGTGAAGGTTATGGCTCTTTTATTGCCAGTAACCTCTTCTTCAATGGCCAATTTGCCCATCCAGTAAATAATATGAAGGAATTTTTCTGGATTCTTCTGGGTTGCGAAACTTTCATAAAATTCCAATATTTCCTCAAAAGGCCTGCCTAGGATATTGGCAGTATGTATAAGGGCCACCTCACGTTCAGATTGCGAAAGTTTGTTCTTTTTCACGGCAGCCTCCAGCTTATTCCAATCGCGAATTGTTTTATCTGTATCTTCAATAAGTACACGTTTACCTATTTTGTGTGACTCAATGAACAAAAAAGTAAGATGGGTAAGTATATCATAGATATCAGAGCGTCCTCGGGTAATTTCGATATTCATTTGCTCATCATCAATACGATAACAATTTCTTCTCCTTTTTGGCGGAATAATCGGATTAAAATGACCCTTATCATAGCCCTCGTCAGAAGTGAGGTTAATAAAACGGCATTGCTCTATCCCCTCTGGTAATCGTTCCAGAACATAAACCAGCCCATTTAGTTCCGTTTTTTCTTCGGCTATTGAACCATAAATTTCTGGTCGTAATTGCAATAGCTCATCCCTAAGTGTTTCCCCTGAAATACCCATGGGTTTGTAGAACCCACGATTGAATAAATGCCGCATCGCTATGTACAAACGCTCTATGGCATTTGTGGATTCTTGCGCCCTTGTCGTATTAGTTCTTTGGTTCATACAGAAAGTTCGTGCAAAATTACGATTTAAATTGATGAATTATAATTCACAAAATCAAGTATTAACAGTAGTTTAACCCTCTTTGGCAAAGACAGAAAGTGCTTCGACCACTTTGCGATCATTTGATAAGCGTTGCACTTTGTTTTGGCCTCCCAATTTTCCAATGGACTTCATATATTCCTGAAAGCCGCCAACTCTGATTGGTAAGATTTTCAATGTTTGAAGTATTTTACCTTCAATAAGGTCAAGATAATAACTGTTCTGCTCTTGCAATGAAGTTTCTAAAACCTGAATGAACTTTTCAAAATCAGTTGGATCCTTTTCAAACTCTATGAACCATTCATGATAAGGCAACTCTTCATTCATTGGTGTTATCTGCGGGGCTACGGTAAACTCATTTACCCTTGCATCAGTCTTCTTTATTGCCAACTGCATGGCTTCTTCAACTTCCTTGGCGATTACATGCTCGCCAAAGGCCGAAATAAAATGTTTGATTCTTCCCGAAACGATTATTTTATAAGGCTTTATAGAAATAAACTGAACGGTATCCCCAAGATTATACGCCCATAATCCTGCGTTTGTAGAAATTATCATTACATAGTTGACCCCGATTTCAACATCGCTAAGTGTAAGTCGTTTTCTGTCCTCTCTATAGAACTCGTCTGCTTTAACAAATTCATAGAAAATCCCTGAGTTTAACAGCAATAACATCCCCTTTTCTGTTTGGGAATCTTGATATGCAAAAAACCCTTCGCTGGCT
>JAGLKG010000629.1 GCA_023141835.1 Maribacter sp.
AGATTTGAATTGGTCTATATTGATACTTTCAAAATCATAATATTGTACAGTAAGGTTTTTTTTAACAGCAGTTGGTGCTGCGGTCATCTGGGTTCTTTCATAGTCCGTACTATAAATGGCATCTATGGGGACATCATTTAATATTTCAGCCCAATGCATTGCCCTTCCCAGACCTTTTTGGGTTAATTCCGGATCAACATTATTAAGGTCAGACCTGTCTTTTTCAGCATGTCGAATAAAGTAGAAGGTCGAAACCGTATCTTCAACTTTTGGTTCTTCATTGCATCCAATTAAGCCAGTTGCGAAAACAAAAATCAACAACGCTTTAAATAGCTTCATAATCTATGCAGGCTTGTGTTAAATATTTCTTTTAATCTAACTAAAAATACCCTAAAATAGTGTGTGAACCATGGTTTTTTTGTTTTTTTGCATATGTTCAAGTCCAGTCTGTCACTTTTGCTTTTAATGATTGTCTGTGCTTTACAAGCGCAGGAAGTAAGTCTTCCTGTTGACTTAAGACAGCATAATCTCACGGACAATAACTCGAGTATTTTTAACCCTGCTTTTTCAGTGAATTATAATAATTCGCATTCCATTGGCCTTTGGTCTCGTTGGCAATGGCAGACAATCGACGGTGACCCAACAACCTTGTTTTTTAATTACGCAGGTAAGTTGAATGGTTCATCATCCATTGGGGCTGGATTTTATCAACATAATACGGGGATTTTTTTAAACACAGGTGGTATTCTTAATTATGCCCATGAATTTGACCTTAGTGAAAGAGCAAAACTATCCTTTGGTTTAAATGTATTTGGGTTTAAACAGGAATTGGCAGACAATCGTTTTCAAGGCGATCCACAGATTCAGCTGCCACAATTGAGTACAACCAATGATTTTATTTTTCAGTTTGCGCCCGGAGTACAATTTTTATATGATGGATTTAGTGTTGGTTTTGCATCGGAAAACATGTTTGGCTATAATGTGTCGACGAGCGAAAAATATCCAGAATCTGGAAATAAGATTTATATGGGGATGGCAACGTATAGTATTCCAGTTTCGATCATAGGCTCTGATGACACATCTATTTTCAGACCTGCTTTATATTTTAAGTCAATCTCGGGATTTGACACCCAGATTGGGATGAGTGCATTATTATCTACCAATAAATTTTGGGCACAAACCGGTTATAATAGTTTTTATGGGATTTCTATAGGAGCTGGAGGTAGATTTCTAAATAGATTCTCTTTGGGTGCTTTGGTGGAGTTTGGAACGGATTCTTCTATAAAGGGAAATGACCCAACTTTTGAATTCGTTACCTTCTATAATTTTGGAACTGCCGATTACAGAAAGAAGAAAATTCAAATCAAGCAGGATGAAGATAAGGAGGAGGAAATAAGGCAGATTACCAAGGCTGGGGTAACAGATGAATTATCGAAGGCTGAAGCTTTGGCTGCTAAAAGAAGAGCCAAGGAGTTCGAAAGGGAGCAGCGTAAACGAGTTAGAGATTCTTTGGCTTATGCTAAGAAGCAAGAGGCTTTGGTCATAAGGCAACAAAGGGAAATCCAACGAAAAATAGACTCAACCAATAGCGCAGAACATGCCAAAACAATTGCTATAGCTAGAAGAACTTCAAGGAAAAAACGTATGGATTCCATTGCTAAGCTCAAGGACCAGAAAGTAGCAAATGCCCAAAAGCGTCTAGAACAGACCAAACAGGATTCTATTAAAAAATCCGTTGAAGCCAATGTTTTGGAAGATGCCCAAAATCTAAAGCAGCAACAAAGATTGGATTCGATAGCAAAGGCAGAACTTACAATTACAGAAGCAGCTAAAGAAAAAGAAAAGCTTGTACAAGTTGCTAGGCAGGCACAGGATGATAAGCCAAGGGCCGATGAAAAATATGAAGAAGTTGCTGGCGAAGATGGTTTGGCCCCTGGTTATTATTTAATTGCTAACGTGTTCGGCACCAAAAAATACTTTGAAGCCTTTATGGCCAATCTTACCAAAAAAGGTTTACAGCCAAAATCTTTCTTTAGAACTAAAAATAAGTACAATTATGTTTATTTGGGTAAATATGATACCATGAGTGAAGCTAGAAGGGCCCGAGATAGTAAATTCAATAACAAATATCCCGATAAGACTTGGATTTATAGGGTAGTGGGGGATTAACAGGGATATTTCATCACTTTTTAATTTCCTTTTGAACCAATACCTCCAAATAAGCGACAGTATTCATCAAATATTTTCGATCACCGGACATGGTACTCATTGCAATGGCCCCTTGTAGCATTGTATATAATTGCTTGGCAAATTGAAGCGGGGTTACAGGCAAACGGAGCTCGTTATTCTTTACACCCTCTTCCAGTACCAAAGCAATTTTACCTTCTATAATTTTGATGGTTTCTCTTGCCGCAGCTGACAGTTGGGCATTATTGTGTCGCGCATCTACCCCAACATTCAATACAGGGCACCCCCCCATATCTCTGGTAAATACATCATAGTTGCGATAAAATTTGGTGAGAGAAAATAACTTTTCCAAGGAACTTCCTTCTACATTCAATCGTTCATCAATAGCTTCAAAAAGTCTATTGATGCTAAACTCATATGCGGCCAAGGCCAAGGCTTCCTTATTTTCGAAATTACCATAAAGGGCTCCTTTGGTCAATCCGGTTGCTTCGGTTAAATCACTCATGCTTGTGCCCATGTATCCATATTTGTTGAATACTGGGGCAACAGTCTTAATAATAAATGCGGTGGTTCTTTCGGCCTTGGTGGTCATGGAATAGCTATTTTATACGAATATAAAAAAACTATATACTGTATGGTATAAATTGTTTATAAAAAGACCTTTGGAAAACTGAAGAATGTGTCATTCCAAGCATAATCATGTAAACTGTTTTTTATTTTAAATTGCTTGGGTTTCTTCACACGCTCTTCGTAAAGCACTATCAGGTTCCAAAGGTCTTGAGCCTTAATTCACCAATTCATTCTGATTTCTGAAAACCAAACTATCATCAAAGGAATCAATTAAAACAATACTATCCGCCTTAATGCTCCCGCTTAATAGTTCTTTTGAAAGATTGTTGAGCACTTCTTTTTGAATTACCCGTTTTATGGGCCTGGCGCCATATTGGGGGTCATACCCTTTATTTGCCAAATATGTGATGGCCTCATTGGTTGCATCTATTGTGATATGTTGTTTGTTTAACATTTTCTTCAATTGATCCAATTGAAGTCCAACTATTTTAGTTATATCCTCCTTGTTCAGCGGTGTGAACATGATGATGTCATCAATTCTATTGAGGAATTCTGGCCTCATCGTTTTCCGTAGTAGGTCCAAAACTTCAACACGAGCGGCTTCGGCTGCGCTATAAATATCATTGCTAGCTTCGA
>JAGLKG010000063.1 GCA_023141835.1 Maribacter sp.
GCTCCGTTATTTGCAGATGTAATGCATAGAGTGCATCATAATACATCAATAAGCTCAAAATTCTTGATGTAGACACAAATAAGAAATCAATTAATTTTATAAATATAATAATGAAGTCAATTACAATTAAAGGATCAGAAAGAGAAAGCGTGGGCAAAAAGGCGACGAAGGCCCTACGTAATGCTGGAAAGGTTCCTTGCGTGGTATACGGAGGAGAAAAACCATTACACTTTTCAGCGAATGAATTAGCATTCAGAGACTTGGTTTACACTCCCAACGCGCACACTGTGTTGATCGAGCTGGAAAATGGTGATAAAATCGATGCTGTAATGCAGGGTATACAGTTTCATCCCGTAACGGATAAAATCATTCATATCGATTTTTATCAGTTATTCAAGGATAGAGAAGTTACCATGAACATTCCCGTTAGGTTGGATGGGAATTCACCGGGTGTTAAAAATGGTGGCCGGTTATTATTCAGAAAAAGAAAGCTTGCCATCAAAGCCCTACCAGATAATCTTCCGGATTTCTTTGATGTGGACATTTCTAATTTGAAGATTGGGCAAAATATTTCTGTAGAATCATTGTTAAATGATGATTTCTCTATCCTACATCCAGACAGTACCGTTGTTGTACAGGTTAAAACAGCCCGTACCGCTGTCGAAACTGAGGAAGAAGAAGAAGAAGAAGGAACTGCTGAAGGTGCAGAAGCCACAGCTGATGAAGCTGCTGCTGAAAGCAACGAATAAGCTGGATCCAACATTTGATAAAAAGCATCCCGTCCCGATAATTATTGGGATTCGGGATGCTTTTGTATTTTTATCAAAATGCAAACTACAATATGTGTCAATTTTTAAAATTCCTTTTTGGCAACAACACATTTTTAGAAGAAACAGATAGCATGAAGAAATTTTTGATTGTAGGACTCGGGAATATTGGAGCCGATTATGCGGAAACGAGACACAACATCGGTTTTAAAATTTTGGATGGCTTGGCAAGGGAAAAGCAATTCACTTTTGAGACCCTTAAACTTGGAGATCTGGGTTCTTTTAAAATCAAGGGTAGAAATGTCCTTTGTTTAAAACCTTCGACCTATATGAATAGAAGTGGTAAAGCCTTGAAGTATTGGATGGAAAAAGAGAAAATCCCTATGGAAAACCTATTGATCGTAACCGATGACATTAATTTGGGGTTTGGCACTTTGAGATTAAAAACCAAAGGAAGTGATGGGGGGCACAACGGATTAAAAGATATACAACAAACTCTGCAGACAACGACATATAATAGGTTAAGGTTTGGAGTTGGGGCCGATTTCGGTAAAGGCCGACAAATTGATTATGTCCTAGGTGAATGGAATGGGGATGAAATTGATACACTTCCAGAACGTATTGAAAAATCCACCCAATTAATCAATTCATTTGTGCTTTCTGGTGTAAAAATCACAATGAATCAATTCAATGGCACATAAGGCTACAATATCTTAAAGGTGAATATTCCAGAATCTGAAGTATTACCTTCCCTATCTTTCGTAACAACCCGCCAATAATAGGTCATATTCGACGCAACACTCACTTTTTCAGTGTTGGTGCCGACCAATGGTGAGGCAATTAAAATCTCAGGAGGTGATGTTGTAGAAAAATAAAGTTCATAACCCTCAATGTCATTTTCAATATCGGAACCCTGCCATTCCAAGATCACCTCATTATTTATGTCCTTAAAAATTGAAGTTCCGTTTTTAGGTTCAATATGTTCTGCCGGAAAAGGGGCATAGGTGGTTAGGTATCCCGCATTATAAAATCGCCATATTTCACTGCTGGCAGACCCTGTGCCCTTTGTGTTTTTAGAACGTACAAACCAGGAAAAAGGCTCTCCCTTTGCAATAGGAAGTTTAGCCGAAATAGCGGCAGTATTGATCGTTTGGGTAACATTGGTATTCAAATTGGTAACCCGCAAGTCGTAGCTTTCAGTATGATCAGAAGCCATCCATTTAAATTCTACTTCACTTGTACTTTGGTTTATATCGCGTCCTGTTGTGCATTCTGAATCTTTATTTGGGAATACCAAAGTGGCCACCCCAGGAGGTTTAGGGTTGCTTTTTTTCTTACACCCTATGAGTAGAACGCCAAATATGAGTAGTATTATCGTTCTCATTGTTTCACTACTTTAGATGCTCCCTTTACCTTTTCCCCGCTAAACCTTACATAATATACTCCAGATGGGTATATCGAAAGATCCAAAGGTAATTCATTACCATTGACTTGATAGATTTCGGACAGTACCAGACGCCCATCCGAGGCAAAAACCTCAACTCTCACTTCTTTAACGTTTGTACCTAAGAATACATTTGTTGAGGACACAAAAGGGTTAGGATATACAACAGGTCGCTCTGACAAAAATAGACTTTCTTCATAAACTCCTTGACAGGGTAAATTGGTGAACACCCTAAGGGCATTATTTCCATTTTTTAAATCAACTATAATCTCAGATTTGGTAGTTTGTATAATTTCCCCATTCAACTCTATATTATATAAATCAGAACCCTGCAAAGACAGTACCGTATACTTGCCATCCCATGAAGTTTTAGAAGTCACACCCAATACATCAGGTTGGGTAACGACAACTTCAAAACAATGCTCCTCATACACCTTGGTGCCATCAGTACCACCAATACAAACATCATATGTACCGGACATTAATCCTCCTAATGTGAAGGTATCAGTGAAATTATCATTGACATTAACCCCATTGCCATTAATGTTTATCTCGTAGTCCATGGACGTCAAAGCTGAAATATTAATAGATCCATCATTACCGTTACGACAAGCTTCACTATTTAGTGAAACAGAAAAATTGTTATTTGCAAATCTATATACTTGACAGCCAGAAAAATCCACCTCAGCACCATCAGGAGTTCCCAAACATAGGTCGTCACCATCATCGTAAACCCCATCGTTATCATCATCTGGCCTAAATGCACCTTCAACACAAATATCCAACGAAAAAGCTATTAGGGACCCTCCATCAGAGGCCGCATTATCATTTATCTCCAACGTCCATTCTCCCAATATGGATTCGCCTATAAAAGAATTTAAAGACCCTAAAGGTTTTACCATACCACTAATTGCAGGATTGCCACTACAGTCAAAACTTGATGCATCATCATCGAAGGTAGCACCAATGTTCTGTAAATCTCCGCATGAGTTGGACAACAGCACAACGGTGGTACCCGATGGGGACGTAAGCTTTACAACCAAATCAGCTAAATAAGTATGGTCCAACTCTAGATTAACATTGATATCTGCCAATGGTAAATCTTCATAAAACGGAATCTTTGATGTAATGGTCGGGGTACCCGTGGAAGAAATTAATATAGGGAGTCCTTCAGCAATATTGTTATCACAATTGTACTCAATCGTGGTGAAATTAAATGGGGTCGAAAAAACGCCTTCACCACAACCATTGATTGGTTTTACTCTCCAATAATAGGTAGTCTCATTGAGTAAATTCACAGGTGTATATGTATTGAAGAAGACCGCACTGGTCTCAATAATATTAGTGAATGCCATATCGGTGGCAACTTGAACCTCATATGAGGAATAGGAAGCAGCGTTCTCCCATTCCAAAAAAGTATTCGTAGAAATATCCGTTCCACCATCGGCAGGGGCAATAAGAACCGCATCCGGGAAAACATCATCATAAACATTCAAATCCAATACCACTTTTTTGGTTATGCTGGCAGAAGTTGCCTCTACCACAATAGCATATGAGGCTTCAGGTACATTTCCGGTGTTGCCAAAAGTAATTGTAACGGGCATACTGCTAGTGGTTGTCTCTGGAGAAAAAGAAATGTTCAATCCCAAGGGGGGTGTTGGAACACTAAAAGTCACTTCTTCATTAAATCCTAAATAGGTCTCATAGTCAAAAGCCACAAGGAGATCATTAGGCTGGCATACATTATATTCGAGTTCATTAAAATCCAAAACAATCTCGGACGCTTCAATGGTGAAATCTGCCGCATTCACCGCAAAAAATATATTGTTCTTGGCCTTGACCATGATACGTGCCATCGTAGTAGGGTCGCCCGGAAGCACTATTTTGTGATTCCCGTCATTCGCCACGTCTCCAGCCAAGATAATCGGGAAGGTCATCCCTCCATCGATTGACAATAAAATATCAACAGCCAGTGAATTTATAGGTGCGTTATTTGTATTGGCAACATCCCAAGTAATATTTTGGACCGTCCCTGCGGTATATATTTGGCTTGTTGACTGTGAAGTTATACGAAAGGGTCCAGCATTATTCACTACGGAAACATTTATCAAATCAGATACTACCTGCCCTCCACCTGTTGCATTGTCCCTAACCGTAAATGCAAAGTTAAACTCCCTTTCAACATCCGATACGGTCTCCCATGCAGAATTCGCTACGGGGTTCGTTTGGGTCAGATCCCCTGTCAAAACATTCGAAAGTTTAGGAAAATACCTTGTCGGATTTGTGGTTGGTCTTTGTGACCTGAAATTAGCACCACTGGGGTTTGTTGGTCCAAATGTTGC
>JAGLKG010000630.1 GCA_023141835.1 Maribacter sp.
GGACCACTTCAAATTATTAGGTACTAAATACGGCTGTGGAATTGCGCAATGCGGATCCTGCACCATTCATCTTGGAGGTAATGCGGTACGTTCCTGCCAGTTGACCGTATCTTCTGTTGGAGAACAGTCCATTACCACCATAGAAGGGCTATCGGAAAATGGCGACCACCCTGTTCAGCAAGCCTGGTTAGAGATCGATGTTCCCCAATGTGGTTATTGCCAGGCAGGACAAATTATGACAGCTTCGGCTTTATTGGACAAAAATCCGAATCCTTCGGATGAAGAAATTGATATGGCCATGAACGGTAATATTTGCCGCTGCGGTACATATACACGCATCAAAAAAGCGGTAAAAATAGCTTCCAATTCGTAATCCCAATATCCAAAAACAGTAGCAATGACACTTGTAAAAACTCATATCGGAAGACGTTCCTTCATAAAGAACACCAGTTTGGCCGGAGGTGGCCTCATACTTGGATTTAGTTGGCTAAATTCTTGCAAGTCAGAAACAGCAAAGAAAATGGCGGCCATTGAAATGCCCAAAGAATGGTTTGAAATCAATGCCTATTTAAAAATCGGTGATAATGGTTTGGTGACCATTTATGCGCCCAATCCCGAATTTGGTCAAAATGTAAGAACCTCTATGCCCATGTTGATTGCTGAGGAACTGGATATAGATTGGAAAAACGTACTAGTGGAACAAGCTCCCTTTCACCCCGATAAGTATGGATTTCAATTTACGGGTGGTAGCCGAGGAATTATGTCCAGATGGGAGCCCCTTCGCATGGCCGGTGCGTCCGCCCGGCACTTGTTATGCCAAGCAGCAGCGCAATCTTGGCAAGTACCCGTAGAAGAAATTACCACAGAAGCTGGAGTATTGCACCACGAAGCAAGTGGCCAATCGGCTGGATATGGAGAAATAGCCTTAGCAGCGGCGGCTTTACCGGTCCCCGAAGAGGTGCAATTGAAAGAAATCAAAGATTTTAAGATTATTGGCAACTCGCATAAAAATGTGGATGCGAAAAGTGTTGTCATGGGTAAACCCATGTTTGGGTTGGATTATCAAAAAGAGGGTATGCTGATCGCAATGATCGAACATCCCCCTGCCTTTGGTATGACCCTAAAATCAGTTGATGATACTGTTGCCAAGGCCATGCCAGGCATCAAAGAGGTAGTGACCATAAAAAGTTATAAAGAGGGATTCGAAAAAGGAGGTTTTGATACCAACGCCTTTCCCGAATTGGTCGCAATAGTTGGAAACTCAACATGGGAGGTGATGCAAGCCAAAAAACAATTAAAAGTTGAGTGGAAACCTATTACAGCGTATTCCGAAACCATCAAAGGATTTAGGGGAGAAGAAACAAAAAATATTCCTGCCGGATTGGAATCTACTGCAAGCCATAAAGCCCAAATGGAAGAAATGGCCGCTAAAACTGGTAAAACAGTTCGCAAAGATGGTAAGCCCGAAGCAGCTTTCAAAAAAGCTTCGAAAATCGTGGAAAGAAGTTATTCCGCACCATTCCTTGCCCATAACAATATGGAACCATTAAACGCTTTTGCCCATGTTACCGGAGATAAGGTAAAGATTGCTGCACCCATACAAATACCTGCATTGATTATCCCTGCACTTGCCAGTAGCCTGGGCATTCCTGCCGAAAATATTGAAATGGAACTTCCGCGTATGGGAGGTGGTTTTGGTCGTAAGGCCTATGGCCACTATGTTGTGGAAGCGGCTTTAGTTTCCCAAAAGGTAAATTCACCTATAAAGTTGGTGTATACCAGGGAAGATGATATGACGAATGGAATTTATCGTCCTACCTATCATGCCACGTACCGAGCAGCTTTGGATGAAAACAATAATTTGACGGCCTTGCATGTGAAGGCCGGAGGTATTCCGGAAAGTCCTTTGTTTGCCAATCGCTTCCCGGCAGGAGCCATAGATAATTATTTGGCGGAAGAATGGACTATCGATTCCAATATAACAATTGGCGCATTCCGAGCTCCACGCTCCAATTTCATGGCCGGGGCAGAGCAATCGTTCTTGGATGAGGTGGCGGAAGCTGCAGGCAAAGATCCTATACAATTTCGTTTGGACCTATTGCAACGAGCAAAAGAAGACCCTGTCGGAGAGCGGAATGATTATGATGCCGAGCGGTATGCCGGTGTTTTGGAATTGCTTCGAGAAAAAGCAGATTGGGGACAAAGCCATAGCAATGTACATAGGGGAGTATCCGCTTATTTCTGTCATAATTCCTACGCTGCCCATGTGTTGGATTTGACCCTGGAAAATGGCACACCCGTTGTACAGAAAGTATGTTGTGCCATTGATTGTGGGATTGTGGTAAATCCTGATGCTGCCAAAAACATGGCCGAGGGGGCGATCACCGATGGTATTGGCAATGCGTTTTATGGGGAAATGAATTTTAAGGATGGTATGCCGCAGAAAAATAATTTCCACCAATACCCGATGATCCGCATGGGGCAAGCTCCCAAGGAGATCGATGTTCATTTTGTTCAAAATGAGGTCAATCCAACCGGAATGGGAGAACCGCCATTTCCACCTATTTTTGGGGCGTTGGCGAATGCCTTGTATAGAGCTACGGGCAAAAGACATTACCACCAACCTTTTATCACTGAAAGACCATTAGTGGGATAACAAAAATCAATTATAATTAGTATTGAATCAATTCACATGGCAACTACAAAAACGGCTATTGGCAGACGTACATTTATTAAAAGTACGGCCTTGGCCGGCGGTGGACTGATACTTAGCTTTAATTGGTTGGCCTCTTGTAAAATGACACCTGAGGAAGTAAGCAATTTGCCCAAGGAATGGCTTAAACTCAATGGCTATTTAAAAATTGGTAACAACGGTCTGGTAACAATTATGTCGCCCAATCCTGAGGGCGGTCAGAATATCAAAACTTCCATGCCCATGATCGTAGCAGATGAACTGGATGTTGATTGGAAGCATGTCATTGTGGAGCAGGCACCCCTTGACACGGATGCCTTTACCC
>JAGLKG010000631.1 GCA_023141835.1 Maribacter sp.
CCACTTTTTAATTTAGTATCCACTCCGTCCAAAGATGGAATCCAGTTGTTCACTAAATTGCTCTCATAGGAAGGGCTAAAGAATTTCTCGGTACCACAGAAAAGACATGTGTCATGGTCACCCCATGCAATCCCTTCGCCGGTTTTAAATGCGTTTTCCATTTTGGGCGCATCTTTGTAGACCGATGTGATTGCATAAAATGCCCCGGTCATGAATACAGGACTTTCTTCATTACCAAAAACGGCGGCCTGCTCAGGGGTCATTGAAAAGCTATTGGTTGCCGCATCATAACTAACATAGCCCGATGCCGCTTGGGCGGATAACCATTCGCGTACATATCTTTCCGCGGTATTTGTTTCATCGGCCAGTTCTGTAGAATTCATTGGCCCAGATGTTGCCAAAGATTTGAAGAGTCCCAGTTTATCTCCCAACAAGATCAAAGGCCCATTGGCGGCTGCCCCCATTTCAGTAACTACTTTACCTAACAATTCATGTAATTTTTCTTCATTTAGTTCCATGATTTTGATTTTAAGTGCATACTTGATTCCGTGTAATAGAATCTTTTTGACATTAACCATAAATTTGATTGAATCAAAGATGGAAAGAACACTATCATAAAGCTTAACAGCCTTGTCGCAAGTCTGTTAAGCTTTCGTTCAGCTGTTACAATAATGATGCACGCGCTTTAAATTATGTTGAATTGGGACAAAATGGGATTTAATTTACCGAAGTAGTAGTTCTGGGTAAACCTATATGTAAAAAACCCACTTTTTCATACAGATCTAAATAGCGCTGATCATTTCTTAAAGGTATTAGCAAAGGTTCTTCTTTTAGCCAGGTCATTTCAACCTCATGACGTTCGTACGATTGCTGTAACCAGTAAAAAGCCTGTTCATAATCTTCTAGTACACAATAGTACATGGCCAGGAACCAGGCTGGGCTTCCCGATGAACCTTCATCATACTTGCTGTGCAATTCCGACAGATACTCGTTTACCGCTTCAACATTGCCATCCATTTGGGCATAAACCGCACTCAGCCACATTAGAATCGGCGGATAATCAGGAAAGCGTGTCAACAATTTGTTAAGCTGATTTCTTGATTTTTCATATTCCTTAAGATAAAAGTAGATTTTTGCCGACTCCCTCAGGTAAAACCAATTATCACTATACAGTGGATCTGCAGTATTTAAAATTTTAACGGCCTCATTGATTCTACCTAGACACATCAAAGCTTCTGCCTTAAAAAAGTAAAAAATTCCAACCGAAGGAGCAATTAAAATATTTTCATCCATTGCCCTTATCGCATCTTCATATCTTCCTGTTTTTATTGCGTAATCCGTACTGATCGCCGGGGCAATGTCACTAATAGGGTTTCTTAACCTTTCTTGGTAATAGGGCTCCACCTTTTCAAAGTCCCAATCATAATAAAAATAACCGATATAAAGTTCATCATTAATTTCTTTTGAGATAGGGTCTATTTTAAGGGCTTCCCTTATAAAGTATTTGGCATTTCCCCAAGCTTCCTGTTCTTCGTGCAGCCCCCAAACCAAGCCACTACTCATCCATGTATAGGCCGCCCCCAAATAAGATTCTACGAAATTAGGATCAATTGCAATAGCTCGTTCATATAATTCCAAAGCGTTGGA
>JAGLKG010000632.1 GCA_023141835.1 Maribacter sp.
TTTGAATACTCGGCGCGCACTCCCAGTTTCATGGCAAAACGATTACTGAAAAATATGTCGGCTTCGGAAAATGCTGCGGAAAGGTCATCATTAAAATCATTTTTAAACTCGGATCCATCTTCAGCAATGAAGATATCATCGTAATTGGTCTTGAAGTACTCAGCACCTAAATTCCATTGAAAACGACTATTGAAATTCTTTTTAAGCTTCAATTTTAAATGGGTTCCTATTTCCTTTGTGGTTATTTTATCGGTCAATATTCCTATTTTGTTTCTGTCGGTTGAAATACTTGTTCCTGTAGCCAATGTCCATTCATTTTCAAAATAATGCTTGTAAGAGGCATTGAAATACAGATTATTGTTCTTCAATTCAAATGGAACAAATTCATCGGAATTAATATCCTCTTGTTCGATGTCCAAATTGCTGTGATTAAATCCAGCATATAGTTTGAAAATGTTATTCTCTCTTTTTCGTCGAAAGACGGCTTCCCCTGAAATTGATTCATACGGGCTATTCCATCGTACCCCTTGGTTCGAAGGAATCAAAGCCTCATAGGGTGCCAAGTTTATGTAAGAAGTGTTTATGCTCAAAGATTCATCTCCCCAAATTTCAGTGTGCCCTACTCCCCCGCCCACAGACATTATCGATATATCTGTTTTCTCTTGTTCTGGCACATCAGTGGTAGTCAATAACAAGACGCTGGAAAGCGCTTGACCATACTCTGCAGAATATCCACCAGTACTAAAGGTAATTCCCTTAAAAAGAAATGGTGAGAACCTCCCCCTTGTAGGCATATTATTTGCGGTGGCACTAAAGGGTTGGAAAACCCGTAGACCATCAATAAAAACCTGGGTCTCACCAGCAGCCCCACCCCGAACGAACAAGCGCCCGTCTTCGCTGACTTTTGACGTGCCCGGTAATGTCTGTAATGCTCCAACAAAATCACCTACGGCACCTGCGGTCGTAACAATGTCCAACGGTTTTAAGACAGAAACTTTGGAATTATCACCGGCTTGAAAGGAACCAGCGGTTAAAGTTACCCCTGTAAGTTGGTTGATCGATTCGCGCATTTTAATCTCAAGACCTTTAAAATAGGACACGTCACCCATCTCATAATGGGTCTCATAGGAAATTATTGAAATAACCAAAGTTTGAGTCCCGCGCTCGGATGTCTCGAATGAAAACTTCCCAATTTCGTTTGTCGACGCCCCATCATAGGTCCCTTCAAGATATACATTGACTCCTTCAATAGGAGCGTTTTTATCATCTGTTACAGTTCCTGATATTGTGGTTTGCCCCACTAACGTTATTGATAAAAACAAGGCGATTTGAAAAAATAATTGTTTGAGCATGACTGTTCGTTTTGATGAAGTAAATGTGCGAACAGCTAATCGGCCTAGCTAAATAAGATGACCGAATTGCATATATTCGGAGATGAACCGATAAAAAACTGCCAAGAGCTTTTATTTTGGGCACTCAAAAGAGATGTTAAATTTGACCCTATACGTAAAGAGGCTAGATTTAAAAAGATATTGGAAACCATCCAGTAATTTTGGTGTTTATAGATGACTATTAGAGTTGTCCCAAGAACTTCTTATTTTTTTTGAAATAATCCTATCTCCTGTCCACCCCAATCCAGTTGCTACGCTCTCAAACAAAAAGTCCCAACTCAAGGTATCTCGGGGTTATTATATAAGTGAAAATCCATAACAATTATCATGAATTCAGCGCTTTTAATTATTTTTGTAGCATATTATCAACTGAATTGTCAGAATATTAAGAAAAAAATAACAGTGTGGTGTGATTTTTGATTGAACTAATTAGTTAGTTTTATCAATTCAAAACCCAACCCATTATGAATAAAAAAAGAGTCCTCTTAATAAGCATTCCGGTTTTATTGATTATACTTGGTTATACTTTTTTAGGCACAGGAACCGATGAAGAAATTTCAATTACTGCCAAAGTAACAAAAGGAGCGTTTTTAAATGAAGTCATAATTTCTGGAGAAGCACAATCTACAAGTCTAAAGAAAATTGATGCGCCTACCGAACTCCGAAATTACCGCCTCTATGAGGTGAAAATCCAAGACCTGGTACCCGAGGGAACCTCTGTTAAAAAAGGCGACTATGTTGGAAAATTAGACCCTTCCGGTATTAACGGGCAAATTATAGATGCTCAATTAGATTTAGAAAGCGCAGAGTCAAAATATATACTAGAACAATTAGACACTACACTTACCCTAAAACAAGAGCGAACTGCTATTAAAGATGTGCAATTTAATATTGAAGAGGATAAATTGGAATTGAAGCAGTCTATTTATGAATCTCCTGTAACCATAAGGCAATTGGAAATAAAAATAGAGAGGGCCGAACGGGATATAAAAGAAAAAAAAGAAGATTATTTTATAAAAAAGAGAAAAGCCATAGCCAAAATG
>JAGLKG010000064.1 GCA_023141835.1 Maribacter sp.
GCCGGGAAGGGCAATGATCCTGATTCCTTTTTGTGCGGCATCTTCCAAAGCGGCCAAGAATGCAAAATAATTTTCATTGAACAATCGGGTAGAATGCAATTGAGCCTCCATTGTGCGAATGATATTGAATTCTCCCGTCAACGGATTTTTAACGCCCTTGTAGTCAGTATCTGAAAAAGTAGCGTAGATATCCTGTAAATGGACATCTGACATAAATGCAATTTTAATATTTTCCAGCTGTTTAGCTTTATTATTTCCTTCACAGGAAATCAATAGAAATGAAGCTATTAAGAGAAGTTTATTTATACCAAAAACCATATTGTCTTTAACTTAAAATATACTTTATTCATTGGTGTAATACATATTAACCTATGTATTTGTCTTTAACCTACAGCAAAGAAAATCGACCTTCATAATAGTTGGGTTTCATTGACGGCATCCCTTGGTGGATGCAATTCTTTTATGGAAAAGCTAGAGTCTTCTAAAAATTTGCCTATCTACCCAGCAGATCATCTAGGTCTTCCATACTATCAAAAACAACGGCACCCAAATCTTCAAATGCCCCTTTGTTATGCCTCTTAGCATAGGCGAAAGTGTCAAAACCACCAGCAATTGCCGCTGTTACACCATACATACTATCCTCCACTACTGCGCACTCGCTTGGCTTATATCCCATTTTTTTCGCAGCGAACAGGTAAATTCCTGGATCTGGTTTCCAGCTTCCTATTTCGTAAGAGCTAAAAATACTATCGTTCGAAAATTTATTGATGAGATTTACCTTTGTTAAATTCAGAGTGATTTTTTCCCTTGGGCCACTTGAAGCCACACAGAATGGCACCTTTAATCCATCAAGTACCTCATGAATACCCTTTATGGGTTCTAGATTTTTTTTAAATGCCCTGAAGGTCTTTTGCCTAAAATCCATTTCGAAATTTGACGGAAGATCCCCATCGACTCGAAAATCTATATATTCTGAGATACCCTTGAAGGATTTTCCCGAAAATTCTGCTACGGCTTCATCATAACTTAGATTTACCCCTAAATTCTCTGCCATTTCAACCAGGACTTTACTCGAAATAGACTCACTATCCACCAATACACCATCACAATCAAAAATGACACACTTATATTTCATGCGTTTAAATCTTTTTAATTCTCTGGAAATTAATTAATTAAAAAATTGAGAACGCATATAACCGCTACGCTCTCACATTAAAAATTTTAAACATTATTTTTTGTGAAGTAATTTTTAAAATTTCTTAGTGCTCGTTTCATCAGTTTTGCCCCAATAGCACATAAATAATAAGTGTAATCAAACAAAGTGCAATAGACATATGTTTGGTATACTTCCATTCTTTCATATCCAAAATATGCAGGTCCTCGGCCTTAAACTCCCTTTCCGGGGGATAAAAGTAAGATACTGCAAACATCACTACCAAGTTAAGTATGAATTCAATCCCCCAAATATGAATAAAATGGATATCAGTTTTCAGAATAAAAGTAGTTGTGATATAAAAAGCCAACCCCACGAACAATGCCGCTTTGGCCCCAGCTGCCGATATTCTCTTGAGGAAAAACCCTGCCAACATAATAGAGGCAATGGGAATAAAGAAAATACCATTCAGTTGTTGTAACATTTGGTACAAACCGTCTGGCGCATTAGCTACCATAGGAGCAGCGATAATTGCAAAAATGGCCAAAACGGTAGAGGTCAGTTTTCCTACTTTTACCAGTTTTTTGTCCGTACAATCCTTGCCAAAATGCCTTTTGTATACATCAATACTAAATATAGTCGCTGCACTGTTAAGCACACTATTAAAGGTACTTAATACAGCTCCCATCACTATTGCGGCAAACAAGCCTACAAGGCCAACGGGAAGTACTTTTTTAATAAGCTCAGGATAAATCATGTCTTGATTGTCAAAAAGAGAATCTCCATAATAATAGAAGCCTATAACTCCAGGCAAAATAATGATAATGGGTACGAGTATTTTTAAAACTCCTGTATATAAAAGTCCTTTCTGTGCTTCTACCAAGTTTTTGGCTCCAAGTGCCCGCTGGATAATGGTCTGGTTCATACTCCAGAAATACAGTTGGTTTATAATCAATCCGGTAAAAAGCACTCCAAAAGGCATTACCGAATCCTTTGCTCCAATGACATTGAATTTCTCGGGACTATGCTGATAAATCTTACTCAAACCTGCCAGAGGATTGCCATCGCCAATACTGATAAGAGCAATTAAAGGAATGGCCAATCCCCCGATCAATAACCCATAACCGTTGATCGTATCTGATATCGCTACAGCTTTTAAGCCTCCAAAAATAGCGTAAATGGACCCGATTATACCAATACCAATAACAGTCAACCAAAGGCCTTCTTTTTGGGATATGCCCAACACTTCCGAGATGTTGAAGATGCTTTCCAAGTTGATGGCTCCTGTGTATAGTACAATAGGCAACAAAGTGACAACAAAAGAAACCATTAAGAATAGGGCAACTAGCGTCCGAGTAGTATTGTCAAACCTTTTTTCAAGATATTGAGGAATGGTGGTGAGTCCCATTTTTAGATATTTGGGCACAAAATATATGGCTGCGGCGACCAAGGCCAGGGCCGAGGTAACTTCCCATCCAATAATGATAAAGCCATTTTTATAGGAGGAACCATTCATTCCAATGAGGTGTTCGGTTGAAATATTGGTCAGTAGCATGGATCCTGCGATGACAACTCCGGTCAAGCTTCGCCCGCCTAAGAAATATCCGTCTTGGGAATCCAGTTTTTCGTTCCTGAGTTTATACCAAGAATAAATGGCTACAAAAGCTATGAAGCCAATAAAAGTTAAAGCAGTATACATGGTTGATTAGTTTTGGTTGTTTTTGAACATAAATTGTCCGGACGACAAACTTATATATCTAGATGGTCGCCTGATTATATATTAGTGATGGAACCTTTGCTTCTTTTTATGTTCCAAGGCATCTGCATATGCTTTTTGAACGGTTTCCATTTCAGACACTTCTGAAATGGGGACTTCCCACCAGCCATAGCCATCAGTACCCTGATACCTGTCACAAGTGGTATATATGACTGTGGTCCTATCTATCTTTTTCGCTTCCGCAAGAGCATCGGTAAGACTGTCATAGTCTGTGCACTCTATGACATGGGCTCCTAAACTACGTGCATTATCAGCCAAGTTGATTGGTAAAACAGCATTAGAGACAATATCATCACCATCAATCTTTTGAGAATCCGGGTTGCGATATAAATATCTTGTGCCAAAGCCCTCACTGCCTAAACTCCGTGATAAGGAACCAATACTCTTATAGCCATCATTGTCAATCAAAACAATGGTCATTTTATACCTTTCTTGGATGGAGGTAACGATTTCCTGGCAAAGCATCAGGTAGCTACCATCGCCGACCATCACATAAATTTCACGGCTTGGGTCGGCTATCTTTGCTCCGAGGCCACCGGCAATTTCATAGCCCATACAGGAATACCCATATTCAAGGTGAAAACTCTTGTTGCTCTTGGTTCGCCATAACTTATGTAAATCTCCTGGCAAACTTCCTGCTGCACAAAGCACAACATCATTATCATCCGCAAACTCGTTTACTGCCCCGATTATTTCTCCTTGACTTAAAAGATTGTCGTGTCGGTAAGCATATATTTCCGAAACTTTTGCCTCCCATGAACGATTGAATTCTCTAACACTCTTGCTATAGTCCTCGCCCACTTGATAACCCCCTAATAATCCCAATAATTCTTCCAACGTGGCTTTCGCATCGCCCAGTAACATAAGGCCGCCATGTTTGGCCGCATCAAATTCGGTAACGTTGATATTCACAAATTTCACATCTGGATTTTGAAAAGCCGTTTTAGAGGCGGTAGTGAAATCACTGTAACGTGTTCCAAGGCCTATCACCAAATCCGCTTCTTCCGAAATTTTGTTGGCACCAGGAGTGCCTGTCGCCCCGACTGCTCCCAATTGATGGGGGTCGTCATATCTCAAAGCACCTTTTCCTGCGAAAGTTTCCGCAACTGGGATGTGAGTTTTGTGGACAAAAGTCTTCAAGAGGTCAAACGCCTCACTGTAATGGGTCCCTCCACCGGCAATTATCAAAGGTTTTTTACTTTTTTTAATAAGGTCAACTGCTCTTTTGATTTGAGAAACATCGGGTCGTTGCCTCATAATTCTCCAAGTTTTCTTCTCAAAGAAGTCTACAGGGTAGTCAAATGCCTCTGCCTGAACGTCTTGCGGTATCGCCAAAGTAACAGCACCTGTTTCGGAAGGGGAAGTCAATACCCTCATGACTTCGGGAAGGGCAAATAATATTTGTTCGGGCCTATTGATACGATCCCAATATTTTGAGATAGGTTTAAAACAGTCATTAACGGAGCAATCCTGGGAATTGGCCGATTCTAATTGCTGTAAAACGGGGGCAACATTTCTTCTTGCAAAAATATCTCCAGGAATCAATAATACCGGTAGGCGATTTATGGTCGCCCCTGCTGCTGCTGTCAACATATTGGTGGCTCCTGGCCCAATGGAAGTAATACAGGCAAAAGTACTTAGCCTATTCTTCATTTTGGCATATGCTGCTGAGGTATGCACCATAGCCTGTTCATTACGACACTGATAATACTTTAGTCCGTCTTGCTGCTGTATGGCCTGTCCCATCCCTGCAACATTCCCATGTCCCAAAATACCAAAACAACCTGCAAAAAACTTGTTTTCAACCCCATCACGTTCTACATATTGTAGATTTAAATATTTTACAACGGCTTGGGCAACGGTAAGTCTTATTGTTTTCATTTGTGCTATATTTATTATTCCTAAAAAGGCATTTCCGAATTTTATATCAATCCTAATATCACCTTTCTGTTTATTACACTACATATTCTTGGGCTTTTTTATTGTATACCCATCAAAGGAAAATCCAAGGAATCAATGTCGTATCATTTCAACATTTTCACGTCATGAAACTGATCGATATCAGATAGTTTTACGGGACGATTTTCCTTTAGCGATTTTATAGCTGCCAATCCAATTTTAAGGGATTGCAGTCCATCATTTCCGGTGGCAGGGATTTCGCCTCCATTTTCCAAACTCTTTATATAATCCTTCATTTCAGTCTTATATGCCTCTGCATAACGTTCCAAAAAGAAATGCAACGGAAGCGACCCTTGGCTGCCTTGACTGGTAAATAATTGGTGTGAATCGTGCAAATTATTTTCTGCCTTCACCATACCCTTTGAACCGAACACTTCCACTCTTTGATCATATCCGTATGCTGCTTCCCTACTGTTGTCTATGATAGCCATAGTACCATCGGCATAAGTCAAAGTAATTACAGCTGTATCAATATCACCAGCTTCCCCAATGGCAGGATCTACAAGTACCGCACCTTTCGCGTATACCTCATCAATCTCTTTCCCCACAATAAACCGGGCCATATCAAAATCGTGAATGGTCATATCTAAAAATAGTCCTCCAGATTTTTCAATATAACTTACCGGAGGTGC
>JAGLKG010000065.1 GCA_023141835.1 Maribacter sp.
TTTTTTGAATTCCTTATCGAATCTTCTATTAAAACCTATCATTAGCTTTATGTTGGTATCCTTTACAACATCCAACACTTCCATTACTCTATCCAAAGAAAGGTCCAATGGTTTTTCACAGAAAATATGTTTTCCTGCTTTAGCCGCTATTTCCACATAATCTGCATGGGTATCTGTAGGGGAGCATATTACGACTACATCAATGTCTGTGGAAGCCAACATGGCTTCATAGGTCGAGGTGATATTGGAAATGCCTTTGTCCCTTGCATATTGCTTGGATTCTTCCATAGGATCCATCACGGCAACAATTTTCACCCTGCTCATTTGAAGTAGGTTCTCTAGATGAATTTTTCCAATTCTTCCTAGGCCAGCAACTGCAAATTTTATTTTAGTCATTCGTATCTAATTATTTATAAACCCAACGTTTTTATGTAATCCCTATTGGCTTGAGCACAAATCTTGGGATGCCCCATACCTGGTAATATGTCTTGTTCCACTACAATCCAATCATCGTACTTAAACTGATGTAAGAGAGCGACAATGGCCTCAAAATCGACACCACCCTTTCCAAGTTCGCAAAATACCCCTCTTTTTATGGCATCAAAATAATCTCCATGTACCGCTTTAGAAACCTTTGCAATTTCTGGATTGAAATCTTTAAAATGCACATGCCATATTCGATTGGAGTATGCCTTGAGTGCATCTACCGGATTACCTCCTCCAAAAGCATAATGTCCCATATCAAGACAAAGCCCCAAAAGATTTGGATCCGTCAATGACAACAATGTGTCTATTTCCTCCGGGGTCTCAACATAACCAGCACAATGATGGTGAAAAACCGTTCGGATTCCATAGGTGTCTTTTACAGCTTTTGCAATTTTTTCAGCACCTTGGGCATAAGCTATCCATTGGGTATCGGTCAGACCCATACCAGGCCGAATTCTTCCTGCATTTTTGGTGCGTTCAGGAATGGTTCCATTATCATCTGCTAGAACAATGAATGCTTTTTCGTAACCTGCAGCATGCATTAGTCCAGCTACTTTTAAAGCCGCGGAGACACCTTCATTATGTTTGGTCACATCTGCCAGTGCTACAGGAACAAAAGCCCCCAACAACTCCAGCCCTCTTTTTTGAACTTCTTCACGTAATCCGGCAGGGTCAGTAGGCATATAACCCCAATCTCCCAACTCGGTTCCTATATAACCGGTTTCCCTAATTTCGTCCAATACCTGTTCAAAACCGATTTCCTCTGATTTTTCTTCCAAATCAAATTCTAAGGCTCCCCATGAGCAAGGAGCGTTGGCTATCTTGATCATATATTCGTATTAAAATTTGCGAGACCAAATGTTCGGCCAACGTTCTATAATTACTTTTGTTTGGGTAAAGAACTCTATGGCATGTTTTCCCTGACCGTGTAAGTCTCCGAAGAAACTATCTTTCCAACCACTAAAGGGAAATTGTGCCATAGGGGCGGCTACGCCTATATTGATACCAATATTTCCGGCATCGGCCTCATTTCTAAACTTTCGTGCACTTGAACCACTACTGGTGAACAAGCAGGCCATATTGCCATAATTCCCGCTATTTACAAATTGTAGGGCCTCATCAATACTTTTCATTGAAATAAGACTCATTACAGGACCAAAAATCTCTGTTTTGATCAAATCCTTGTCCAAGGCCACGTTTTCCAAAATGGTAGGGGAAATAAAATTACCGTTTTCATATCCTGAAACTGAAGTGTTTCTACCATCTAACAAGGCCGTCGCTCCTTCATCCAATCCTTTTTGGATCAAACCTGTTATTCTGCTTTTGCTTTCTTGAGTAATGACCGGACCCATACTAACTCGGTCATCCCAACCATATCCGGTAGTTCTTGATTTTACGGTCTCATATAGGGAATCCTTAATTTCCCTTTTATCATCACCCACCGTAATAATGGTGGAAGCTGCCAAACAACGCTGGCCAGCACAGCCATACACTGAATCTGCAATAATTTTGGAAGACATTTCAATATCCGCATCCGGCAATACAATTACTGGGTTTTTTGCTCCACCCTGTGCTTGAACCCTCTTTCCGTTTGCCGTTCCTTTCGAATAAATATATCTAGCAACGGGGGTACTGCCCACAAAACTTATGGCTTTAATAGTAGGATGCTCCAAAATGGCATCTACAGATTCCTTACCACCATGAACCAAACTTACCAATCCCTTAGGAATATCAAGTTGATCAATAAGCTCAAAAATCTTCATCATGGTCAAAGGCACTTTTTCTGAAGGTTTCACGATAAATGAATTACCCGTGGCAATGGCATAGGGTAAGAACCAAAAAACAATCATACTTGGGAAGTTGAACGGAGTAATACAGGCTGCTACCCCAACCGGTTGTCTAATCATCATTTCATCGATTCCTGTAGCAATGTCCTCTATCACATCTCCGGCCATGAGCATTGGCGTTCCGCAGGCGACTTCTATATTTTCAATGGCTCTTTCGATTTCTCCAAAAGACTCGCCTTTGGTCTTCCCAGATTCCTTAGTTATGATTTCGGCTATTTCCGATTTGTTCTCCTCAAAGAGCGATTTTAGTTTGTAAAGTACCTGTACCCTCCGTATAACGGGCACCTTACTCCATTCTTTATAAGCTTTTGCAGCCGATTCTGTTGCCGTGGCAATATCTTTTGCCGTATCTGCCCCATAGGGTACTTTGGCCAAAATCTCTTGATTAGCAGGGTTTAACACATCGATAGTCTGTGTTGATACACTATCAATCCAAGTACCGTTTATATAATTTTTTAGGATTTCCATTTTTTTAATTACTTAACTATATTCTTACATTTATTTTTTGGTTTTGGCAGCAGTACTGCTTCAACAATCAATTCATTTCCTTTTCGATTAAAACCCTCCGCGTTCTTCTATAAACCCCAAAGATTCTTCCAAGTATGGCATAAAGTTGGCACAACCTTTTCTGGTGACTACTTGGGCCCCACTGGCGTTGCCCATTCTACAGGCTTTATATAAACTCCAGCCTTGTAGTATTCCATAAAGAAAGCCACTGGCGAAAGCGTCCCCGGCACCAAGGACGTTTAGGACTTCCACAGGAAAACCTGGAACATCTTCTCGTGAGCCATTGGCCTTATAGATGCTTGCTCCGTCTTCGCCTCTCTTTACAATGAGTATTTCTATTCCTGAGGAAAGCAATTGTTCTATCGAAGCATCAATATCCCCAGTAATCTCGGGTGCTGATATTTGCTGATCTTTTATGGTTACCTGAGAGGCACTGCTCATGGTAGCCGCCAATATCTCCTCCTCGGTACCTATGGCAATTTTCACTTTAGGAAGAATCGCCCTTACCGTTAATCCGAAAGCGCGATAATCATGCCATTGATCGGCCCGAAAGTCCAAGTCCAATACCACGTCCACGTCATTTTTTTCAGCAATTTCAGTGGCAAAAAAAGTAGCGCTTCTACTGGGTTCAATATTCAAAGCCGTACCATTGATTAGAAGTATTTTATAATCCTGTACATTGGCCTTAATTACGTCATCTATAGAAACTTGGCTATCGGCTGCATTGTCTCTATAATACACCAAGGGGAATTTATCTGGTGGTTCTATTCCCAATACCACGGCACTACTTCTTGATTGGTTTTTTACAGGTATACAATGGGTATTTACGCCCTCATTGTTCAAGAAATTCATAATAAACTCCCCTACTTTATCATTACCAACTCCTGTAAGCAGGCTGGCATTGACACCCAATCGTGCACAACCCACAGCAATGTTTAGCGGTGAACCTCCTACAAAGGCATCGAATCCCTTTATATCGTTGAATGGTGATCCAATGTCCTGTGAATACAGATCAATGGAAGACCTACCCATGGTTATAACATCATATTTTCTTTCTGCCATATGTTTTTATTTGTTCATTTTAGCCGTTACCAATGGCAACCTATCGTCTTGTGATGACCAAGAATCGTAAATCCATTCATGATTGGGGTCCGTGGTATTGGCCAAACATTGATCAGTGCCAGCCAAAAAATTAAGATAGTAACAATGGAAACCATGTTCTGCTACCACTGGATGAAATCCTTTGGGTATCAAAACGACATCATTGTGTCTGGGTCTTACAATTTCATCCAAGGAACGATCTTGTGTATATACCTGTTGAATGGCATAGGCCCCAGGTTTTTGAAATTTGTAGAAATAGGTCTCTTCCTGAATGGGCTCAAGCACATTTCCTTGATCATCTAACTTTCGTTCGTCATGTTTATGTGCCGGGAAAGAGCTCCAATTCCCGGAAGGAGTGTACACCTCTCGAGAGACAATTTTACTACAGCCAAAACCTGGTGGAACCAAATCATTGAATTGTCTTGTTGCATTATCACCTCCGAAAATGACTACAGGGGTTTCTTCTGGTGTTACGAATTTGGCCGGAAAATCTTCATCAGATGTACACCAACCATAGGCTATATCCAAAACCTCACTTGATGCAGTTAGCTTAAATTTAGAGTTCCTGGGCAAATATAAGGTATGGGCAACGCCACTGAAAACGTCCTTGCGACCATTGACCGTTTCCCAATCCCCCTGGTTGCTGGATACCTTGAAGTTTCCGCTTAGCAACACAATGACCATTTCGTTATCTTTTGTGTCATGTTCCCAAGTCTCGTTCAATTCCATTTCACGGGCCTCAAAACTTAAATATTCCCATTGGGCCGATTCTGGGGTAACCCGGTGATATATTTTGGAAGTTGCGTTCGGTTTTTGTAGTAAATGTGATTCTGTACTCATAAAAATCTTATTTCATTAAACAAATTGACTTGCCTTGCCAGTAGCCCCCAAAAGGTCGAACTTCTCCAGCATAAATTTTTCATAGGCATCCATATATTCCTTTCCTGGTAGTATAGGGTCGAACAGTTCGGGGGTATCCCTGAAAAATTCGCGATGTACTCGGGCCCATAAAATTCGAGTGTCTGTAGCGATATTGATTTTACAGACTCCATATGATATTGATTTTATTATTTCACCTGGGGATACCCCGGCCGCTCCTTCATTTAGATTGCCACCACTTTCGTTGATTCTTTCTATTTCTTCTTGGTTTACTGCAGAACCGCCGTGTAAAACTATGGGGAACTTTGGAAGTCGCTGTTGTATTTCTTCCAAGATACCAAACTGTATCCCTTGACTTCCAGAGAACTTATAGGCACCATGGCTGGTCCCCACGGCAACTGCAAGGCTATCACAATGGGTTTCTTCAATAAATAATTCAACTTCGTCTGGCTGGGTATATTTTGCCGATTTTTCATCAATTGAAATATCATCTTCAACACCGCTTAGTACACCCAATTCTGCCTCAACAAAAACTTTCTTTTCATGGGCCTTGTCCACTACAGCTTTCGTTCTTCGCACATTTTCATTAAAATTGTCATGCGAGGCATCTATCATTACTGAATTGTACTTCCCAGAGCTAATGGCATCAAAAGCGTGCGATTCGGTACCATGGTCCAAATGAATGCCATACTTGGCTTTTGGGTAAATTTTGGCTGCCGCATCTATCATGGCCAGTAACATATCTGAATGTGCATAATTTCTAGCAACCGGTGTCATTTGCACCAAAAAAGGGGCATTTGCCTTTTGTCCTGCCCTAAATAGACCATGAACTTGTTCCATCGTAAATACGTTAACCGCGGCAATGGCATATTTACCGTAACACTTATCATACAAAATTTTAGGTGAAATCATCATATTCTAGTCTAACCACAAAAAATCAAAGCAAAAATCTATTGGATAAAACAACAATAAATAATCCATAGTTTAAGGGGTTTTACTTTAAATCTCTATGCAAACGTTTGCACGGATATGAAGCTTACAAAGCCCTTAAAAGTCACCTTGTATTCTTTTTGATGTACCTCTTATGACCAACTCTGTTTTAAAAACTTCATGACGAAACTCTTTGCTCTCCTCTTCTTTTTCAATTTCGTGCAACAGAATTCGAGCAGATAGCATTCCCATACTATACACTGGTTGCCAAACCGTGGAAAGTGCCGGAGTAAAATACGACGAATGTGGCTCGTCATCAAAACCAATGATGGCAATATCCTCGGGAATTCTAAACTTGAGTTTTTTTGCGGTACGCATAGCCGAAACGGCAAGCCGGTCATTCACTGCAAAAATGGCATCAGGAATGTTGTTAGACCTTAAAAGTAATTCTGTTGGCTGTATACCATCCTCATGGGTAAAACCACTGGCCTGAATAATGTGTTCCTCTAATATCGGGATATTATTATTTTTTAAAGCGTCGATATATCCTTGGAGCCTATGGTTATTTGTTGATAGATTCGAAGCTCCTGTAATATGGGCAATCTTCCGACAGCCAGATTTAATAAGATACTCTACTGCTTCAAAAGCTCCTGAATAGTCATCGACAAGTACTTTATGTGCTTCAAACCCTTCGCAATCCCTATCAAAAATAATCAAGGGAATATCATTTTTTTGAAGCTTTCTAAAATGGCCAAAATCAAGGGTGGTTGATGCAGGTGCCACCAAAACACCGGCTATTTGCACTTTTGACAGGTTTTCAATGATCAATGCTTCTTCTTCATAAGATTCATTGGAGATACATATCATAATATTGTACTCAGAAGAAACAAAAATATCTTGAATACCTGTTACCGCTGCAGAGAAAAAATGACTTGTTATATCAGGTACAATAACAGCAATGGTCGTGGAGGTTTGTCTCAGTAAATTCAATGCCATGGAATTAGGTTGATAATTCCATTTTTCCGCCAAGGTTTTGACCGCCTCTTTTGTTTCCTTTTTTAGGGCCGGGTGATCCTGTAACGCTCGAGAAACCGTAGAAGCTGAAATCTTAAGCTCTCGGGCAATGTCCTTGATAGTAACTCGGGTCTTTTTCATATTCAGTCATTTACCAACCTTTGCAATCGGCGGTATAAGTGCATGCCAAAAACAATTTTAAATGCCAATTTAACGTTATATGCCCGCAACAAATGGTAGTGGGAAAAAGTTAAATTTCAAAAACAAATTACAACAAAATTTCGTTACCATTGATTTTGGTTTTAACGAAAATAATTCCTGATAATTTTTTCTCTGGACCATGACATTGTTTTGTCAGCGCATAGGGCTTCAGATTCCTAAAACAATGCAAAAATCGAGATTTAGGCTTATGTAAGGCCAAAAACCTGTGCAAAGGTTTGCATAACATTTAAATACTATATTTTTTGACCTATCAATAATAAATTGTTGTTTTGGTTTACATGGCAATTCCAAGAAAGCCATTTAATAACTTTATTCATAATAATTACTAGCTCAGAATATGTCAAGACCACGTACACTATTTTTCTACCTTTTTCTGACCGTCGTACAATTAGCTACTTCCCAAGAAAAAAATCAATTCCAGATACACTCACACAATGACTATCATCAAAGTGTTCCTTTCTGGAATGCCTATGCAAATGGGTTAAATTCTATTGAGGTGGATGTTTTTTTAAAAAATGATACATTATTCGCTACCCATGGTGAGCGTGAGATAATTAAAGATCGTACGATTGAGAATTTGTATTTACAGCCCATTCAAAATGTATTGTCATTGGAGTTGGGAAGTCAACCAAAATTGCAATTACTGATAGATATAAAATCTGAAGCTCGTTCCTCCCTTAAAAAATTGACATCAATTCTAGAAGGGTATCCTGACATCATCAACAGTACAAACATCTCGATTGTTATTTCTGGAAATAGACCCAATCTTAATGAATATGTGAATTATCCTGATTACATACTTTTTGATTATCAGAGTCTTGAGGGTATTGAAGATGTCAAAGTGTGGAATAAAGTAGCATTGATCAGTTTAAATTTCAAAACGTTTTCTGTTTGGAATGGAAAGGGAAGATTTACAGCAACAGAATATGAAAAAGTGAATTCGGTTATTGAGCAGGCACATAGTTACGGTAAGCCTTTTAGATTTTGGGGAGCTCCCGATTCCAAAACGGCTTGGAAAGCTTTTAGGGATTTAGGCGTTGATTTCATAAACACAGATATGCCAAGTAGGGCATCTACCTATCTGAAAACCCTTGACCAACGAGTTTATTACACTAAAAATATTTCAAAGGTCTACACCCCTACTTTTGCATCCGACCAAAAAATAATTCCAATTCAAAATGTCATTTTACTCATTGGGGACGGCAATGGATTGACACAAATTTCATCAGCGACCCTTGCCAACGAAGGGAATTTAACTTTAACACAATTAAAGAGTATAGGGCTTTTGAAAACACAATCGGCCGATGATTTTACCACTGACTCTGCTGCTGCAGGCACCGCTCTCGCAACAGGGGAGAAAACTAACAATCGGGCCATTGGGGTAGATACGTCCCAAAGGCCATTGCAAAATATCACTGAGCTTCTTTCTGAACATGGTTTTTTATCAGGATGTATTACTACCGATAAGATAACCGGAGCAACTCCTGCATCTTTTTACGCCCATCAAAAAGATCGATCAGATACATTAGAAATTGCCGGAGATTTATTAAAAAGTAAGCTTTCCTTATTTATTGGCGGAGGTTCAAATGACTTTCAAAATAGTCAATTATCAAAACGTTTTGATGTTTTGACTGACGTTGGTTTCATAGGAAAAAGTGAGAAGGCCAAAATTGGACATTTTTTATCCGTAGAAAGCGTTGCCAGTGTTTTGGAAGGTCGCGGGAATGTATTGTCCGAGGCCACAAAAAATGGTCTACAGTTTTTACATAAAAAAAGAAAGCCATTTTTCTTGATGGTCGAGGGTGCTCAAATTGATAGTTATGGTCACAAAAATAAAGTTTCGGGAATCGTTTCCGAAGGAGTGGATTTTGACCAGGCCATAACGGAAGCCATCAAGTATGCCGACAAAACCGGAAATACATTGGTCATTATTACCGCTGACCATGAAACTTCAGGATTTAGTATCCCACAAGGGAATCTTAAAAATCACATGATAGAAGGGGATTTCACCACCCATGACCATACCGGGGCTATGGTTCCAATTTTTGCCTATGGCCCTCGTTCACAAGAATTTCAAGGGGTTTATGAAAACAGTGATTTATTTGGGAAAATACTAAAGGTTCTTTCACTTAATACCCAATAAAGCAAACTTTGCAACTACCCGATCAAAGGCATCATATTTGTTTAAACCAACCGTACAAATTCAGCAATACAATCTTCCATCGCTCTGAATCCCGCACGGACCACTTTGATGTTAAACTGGTTTTTCAGTTTGTATATTTCTTCATATAAGTATCTCATTATTAAACCATAGGATATTGACAGCTAAACTATATTTCATGATATAAGTCATAAAATATAGTACGTAATGTCCATAATTTCGTTAGGAAATAAATACACATCATTATGGGTACATTAACAGAAATCAAGGCTAGAGTTTACAAATTTGGCAACAAAATGGCAGATGGTAATAGTGAAATGAAAAATCTTCTTGGGGGTAAGGGGGCCAATTTAGCGGAGATGAGTTCTATCGGAATACCAGTTCCTCCAGGGTTTACAATTACGACAGAGGTTTGCACAGAATACAATGAACTTGGAAGGGAAAATGTTATTGAAACTATAAAAGAAGAAGTTGAGCAAGCCATTCAATCCATTGAAAATACCATGGGTACAAAGTATGGCAATACAGAAAATCCACTTTTGATTTCTGTACGCTCCGGAGCAAGGGTCTCCATGCCTGGTATGATGGACACCGTATTAAATTTGGGGTTGAATGACGAAGCAGTACTTGGATTAGTCGCTAAAACCAATAACGAACGATTTGCTTGGGATTCATACCGTCGATTTATACAAATGTATGGTAGCGTCGTTCTAGGGATGAAACCTGAAACCAAAGAGGATATTAATCCTTTTGAAGAAATCATGGAGCACCTTAAAGACAAAAGGAGCATCTCTTTAGATACAGATTTTACTGTCCAGGATCTTAAAGACCTCGTATACGATTTCAAGGATGCCGTTAAAAAAAGAACCGGACTTGATTTTCCGACCGATCCTTGGGACCAACTTTGGGGTGCAGTCATGGCCGTTTTTAATAGCTGGAATGGAGACAGGGCCATATACTATAGAAAAATGAACGGTTACCCTGCTTACTGGGGAACAGCCGTAAATGTCCAGGCCATGGTCTATGGCAATATGGATGATAATTCCGGGACGGGAGTCTGTTTTACAAGAGATGCTGGTACAGGCGAGAATGTTTTCAATGGAGAATACTTGATAAATGCCCAAGGAGAAGATGTTGTGGCCGGTGTTAGAACTCCACAACAAATTACGAAATTAGGGTCACAACGATGGGCCGAACTGGCAAAGGTTGAGGAATCTGATCGAAAAGAGAGTTACCCATCTCTAGAAGAGTTAATGCCTTTAATCTATGGGGAATTAAACGAGTATCAACAAACCCTTGAGAATCATTATTCTGATATGCAGGATATGGAATTTACCAT
>JAGLKG010000066.1 GCA_023141835.1 Maribacter sp.
CTATTCAAAGGTTTGGAAGTATTAATAAGCGGCAAAGATGGAGTTATGCCACTGCTTTGCGTGTATACAATGGATATATTTATTTCAGTTCAGACTTAGTCGTATATAGGTATAAGTTAAATCCAAATACCTTGGGGCCTGAAGGTGAGGTAGAAATTGTATTGACAGATGACCATGAGCATGGAAAGCATGAACATATTGGGAAACCCATTGCTTTTGATAACCAAGGAAATATGTTCGTTCCTTTTGGTGCTCCTTCCAATGCCTGTCAAGATCCAAAGAGAACTCCAAGGGCCGCAGGTGTAGATCCCTGTCCGCAATTAGAACGTCATGGAGGTATTTGGCGATTCGATGCAGATAAATTGGGTCAGACACAAATGGATGGGTATAAATATGCCACTGGAATTAGAAGTGTAGTGGCCATGAATTGGAATCCGGTCGATGAAGAACTATATGTTGTCATGCACGGTAGGGATGATCTCCTGAGATTGTGGCCTAATAAATATTCCCCCTGGGAAAGTGCTTTACTACCTTCGGAGGAATTTATAAAAGTAACTGAAGGTTCCGACTTTGGTTGGCCCTATTGTTATTTCGACCAAATCAAGAACAAGAAAGTACTTGCCCCTGAATATGGTGGTGATGGTTATATTGTAGGGAGATGCGCGGAATTTAATGACCCAATTATAGGGTTTCCTGGGCATTGGGCACCAAACGACCTGGTTTTTTACGATGGGAATCAATTTCCAGAACGTTATAAAAATGGGGCTTTTATTGCATTTCATGGCTCCACTAATAGAACACCTTATCCCCAATCAGGATATTTTGTTGGTTTTGTACCCTTTAAAGATGGCATGCCCAGTGGTGATTGGGAGGTTTTTGCCGATGGCTTTGCTGGCGTGGACCCTATAGTTAGTGTTAAAGATGCACATTATCGACCCATGGGGATTGTAGTTGGTCCAGATGGTTCACTATACATATCGGATTCAGTAAAGGGCAAGATTTGGAAAATAACCTATAATGGAGATAAAGACAGTTTTGGTAAGGCTGAATTGGCTGAAATGGAAAAGCACAAACTACTTTCCCATATTAGAACCCCGGATGAAATTGCAGACAATTTAATGAAGGATGATTTGGCTGGAGGGGAGAAAATTTATTATCGCTATTGTAGTGCATGTCACCAGTTAAATGGTGATGGGGCACCAGGCAGATTCCCGCCACTTACAGCGACAGATTGGGTAACTGGGGATAAAGAAAGGCTTATAAAAGTGGTTTTGGATGGTATGGAAGGGAGCTTGGAAATTAAGGAGGAAGTATATAATGGTGTAATGCCCCAGCACAGCTTTTTGAAAAATGAGGAGATAGCTGATGTGCTCACTTACATTAGAACAAATTTTGGGAATAACGCCAGTGCGGTGGAAACAATAGAAGTGGAAGAACTTAGAAATAAATAATCCAAAACGTATCGAAAACTTTATATTGTAACCAGTTGTGCATTTTGATTTGAAATGGAAAAGGTTGTGCAAACTGTAGTATAGCAGTAAATTGTTGTAACTACAAATCAATATAAATGCACAACCGGTTAAATCATCACATTAAATGTACAATTAACCATTCAAAACCAATGGAATGAAAATAAAACTCAACAAAAAGCATATTGGATTTTTATTGGCAATCTTACTTATCATCCCTGTAGCAGGGCAGGAGTATGATATTCTCGTAAAAGGAGGAACGGTCATTGATGCCAAAAATGAAATTAATAAGGTGCTCGATGTGGCCATTAAGGATGGAAAAATTGTAGCGGTCAATACCAATATTCCAGAAAATCGAGCTGCCAAGGTTATCGATGCAAACGGACTGTACGTAAGCCCAGGTCTGATAGATATTCACAGCCACAATTTTCATGGGACAGAGCCTAAGGCCTATCTAAGTAATAGTTTTACAGCTTTGCCATCAGATGGCTTTACGTTTAGAAATGGAATAACGACCATTGTTGATGTCGGAGGTGCAGGATGGCGAAATTTCAAGACTTTTAAAGAACAGACCATTGATCGTTCCAAGACAAGAGTATTATCCTTCTTAAATATAATTGGCTCAGGAATGAAAGGAGGGGCAATTGAGCAGAATCTGGATGATATGAACCCAAAGTTGACTGCATTGGTGGCTAAACAAAATCCAGGAGTAATTGTTGGCGTAAAGTTGGCACATTATAGTGGGTTTGATTGGACACCCACAGACCGCGTTGTGGAAGCGGGGGAATTAGCGAATATCCCTGTAATGATAGATTTTGGCGGGAGTAATCCGGAATTGTCCATAGAAAAACTGTTTATGGAAAAATTAAGGCCTGGAGACATTTTTACACACACCTATGCGCATGTTAAAGGTAGAGTCCCAATTGTCGATGATAAAGGGAAGGTCAAGGATTTTGCATTCAGGGCACAGCAACGTGGCATCATATTCGATGTAGGACATGGGGGGGGCAGCTTTTTGTTCGAGCAGGCCATACCGGCAATGAAGCAAGGATTTAAGCCCAATTCCATTAGTACCGATTTACACACGGGAAGCATGAATGGGGGTATGAAAGACATCGTAAATGTTATGTCTAAATTCATAAATATGAATATGCCCCTTCATGAAGTTATAGCTACAGTTACATGGAATCCAGCTAAAATCATCAACCGTACCGATTTGGGGCATCTTTCTTTGGGCGCAGTGGCAGATGTAACAATTATGAATCTTAGAAAGGGCGATTTCGGGTTTATTGACACAAGAGGCAAAAAAATGAAGGGTGACAAAAAACTGGAATGTGAGTTGACCATTAAGGATGGCAAGGTGGTCTATGATTTAAATGGAATTTCCGCTTCCCTGTGGAATGAATAATAATTTCAAAGCTGACGCACATATAAAGAAAAAATGAAATTTAACCAATTAAAATAGTATGAAAACACCATATAAGGTATTATTAATAGCTTCGATTATTTGTCTGCTGGGGGCAATTGTCATGGGCCTAATGGGTGGTGGGGCGCAATCCGGTCCGGTTCTTGTCTTCTTTTTTCTCTTCTTGGCATTAGCAGTACGAGGGCAAAAGACCTTTAAGGGATTTTCGTTTACAATTTTAATTTTTGCAGCTGTTACGATATCTATGTTTTATCCATCTTATCTTCAGCAAATAGGTGATTTTCAGTTAAAAACACTAATAGTTCCTCTGCTTCAGATTATTATGTTCGGTATGGGAACGGCAATGAGTGCAAAAGATTTTTTGGGTGTGGTAAAAATGCCAAAGGGCGTATTGGTTGGGTTGACCTGCCAGTTTACCATAATGCCCGTCCTGGGATTTGCCATTGCGACGGTATTTGGGTTTCCCGCAGAGATAGCCGCCGGTGTTGTTTTGATTGGATCATCACCAAGTGGATTGGCGTCCAATGTGATGGCCTATCTTGCCAAAGCCAATTTAGCATTGTCGGTTACCTTAACCGCGGTATCGACGCTTTTGGCGCCTTTAATGACACCATTACTGATGGAATTATTTGCCGGTCAGTTTGTGCCTATTGATTTCTGGGGGATGATGCTTAGCATAGTAAAAATTGTTATCTTACCTATAATAGCCGGATTGTTATTCAATCATTTTTTTCATGGAAAAGCCAAGTGGTTGGATAAGGCCATGCCCGTAGTTTCAATGGCAGGGATAGCGTTTATCATCATGATAATTACTGCAGCTGGCAGGGATAGCCTACTTTCCATTGGATTATTCTTGATTCTAGCGGCAATTATTCATAATGCGGCTGGATATTTCTTGGGGTATTGGGGCTGTAGGGTATTAAAAATGAACGAACAGGACTGTAGGACCATTGCACTTGAAGTTGGCATGCAAAATGGGGGATTGGCCTCAGGTATCGCATTGGAGATGGGCAAAGTATCAACCGTAGGATTGGCCCCTGCCGTTTTCGGTCCTTGGATGAATATTTCAGGTTCCTCTTTGGCAACATGGTGGAGGGACAAGGACCCCACTAAAAAAAAACCACGCAAAGAAAAAATTAATATATAAAGTAAAATTTAAATAGATGAAAATAATAAAGTTGACATTTCTTTTGCTTTTAGTTGGTGGTTTTACAAATGCGCAAACCACATCTACAGAACAAATAATCTTTCTGACTCCACAATGGCAAGGGGAACGATTTGATGATGGACGACCAAAAGTTACAGATGACATTTTAGAACGGATGAAGGGTGTTTCAATTGAGGAAGCTTGGGGCGTACTGCGAAATGAAGGATATCACAATCAATTCGAAGGTGGTTGGGAACCATTGCATGATGATGTCCCAATTGTCGGTAGAGCACTTACTGTTCAATATATGCCCAATCGTCCAGATGTCTCCGAACAAATAAAGAAAAAAGGAAGGGAAGATGGTCAAATAGGAAACACCAATTCATGGCCCATAGATATGCTTCAAGAAAACGATGTTTATGTGGCAGATGGTTTTGGAAAAATAGTGGATGGCACCTTGATCGGCGATAATTTGGGCAACTCCATTTATGCAAAATCCAAAACGGGAGTAGTATTTAATGCCTCTAGCCGAGATATGGCTGGGCTTTCTGAAATAGAGGGTTTTAATGCCTTTGTTCGAGGTTGGCATCCATCCTTTCTTACAGAGGTTATGCTCTTAAGCATAAATTCACCTATACGTATGGGAGCGGCGACGGTGTTGCCAGGAGATATTATTTTGGCTAAGAGAGAAGGTGTGGTTTTTATTCCTGCACATTTGGCCGAAAAGGTCGTGGTTACTTCCGAAGTGGTAAGATTACGAGATTTATTTGGGATTGGAAGATTAAAAGAAGGTAAATATACTCCAGGACAGATTGATAGTAAATGGACGGCTGAAATTGAAAAAGATTTCTCCAAATGGCTTAAAGACCATATGGATGAATTGCCAGTTCCCAAAGAACAGATTCAAGAGTTATTGAAAAAACGTACTTGGTAAATCCAAATATCAATTAATTATTTAACAGTATAAAATTTAAACAAATGGAAAGTAAAACGACCAGAAGAGCATCTTTCAAAAAATTGGGAATGGGTTTAGCGGCGCTATTCGGTGTGGGCACGGTAGCTGCATCTGGAAAAAAGTCGAACATTGACTCAAATCCCGCAAAAAAGGAGGTCGTTGGTGAAATCGTAACAGATCAGGATATTCCACTGTTCTCCGGTGCTGTAAGGCATGGGAATACCTTATACATAGCTGGGAAAGGTGCTCATGTTGAACCTTATGAAATTAAAGCGCATACTGAAATCGTGTTACAACAATTACAGAAAGGGCTTGAAAGAAACGGATCCTCAATGGAGCAGGTATTAAAAGTAAACGTGTACTTGGCGGATCTAGCTGATTATAAAGGTATGAATGAAGTGTTTAGAGGACGCTTTGGTAAAAATCCACCTGTGAGAACTACAGTTGCGACTTATGGTGGAGTGCCCGGAAATTCATTGGTAGAAATGGATTGTATTGCAGCTATAGATTAAAAAATAAAAAACGCGAAATTATGAGCAGTAGAAGAAAAGCATTAAAAGCTTTGACCTCGCTTCCACTAATAGGAGGCTTTCTAGGGCCTAGTTTGCTGTCAGCAAAGGTCATGGAAGAAACAGTGGCGAAACCATTGGCAAGGGATTTTTTCAAAGAATTGGGACTGCGTACATTTATCAACGCAGCTGGGACCTATACATCAATGACCGGATCTTTGATGAACAATGAGGTGACCTCGGCAATATCGTATGGTGCGACAGAATATGTAAATTTGGACGAACTGCATGACAAAGTTGGAGAACGTATAGCAGAGCTTTTGCATTGTGAATATGCCACGGTTTCCTCAGGAGCTTTTGGGGCCATGACCATAGGATTGGCGGGAGTTATGTGTGGTATGGATGAAGAAAAGGTTGCCCAGCTTCCTGATACTAGCGGACTTAAAGATGAAGTTATTGTGCAAGAAGCCCACGATATTGGGTATACGCATGCCCTGATAAACACTGGGGCCAAAATTGTACAGGTAACAACTACGAAAGAATTGGAGAAGGCCATTAACAAAAAAACGGCCATGCTCTGGTTTTTAAATGCCAATACGGAGCAAGGTGAGATAAAATGGGAAGAGTTTGTAGCCCTGGGAAAAAAAAATGGTATTCCTACATTCATAGATTGCGCCGCTGATGTACCACCGGTTGAAAACCTTTATAAATTTACCAAGTTAGGATTTGATTTGGTTGCCTTTTCAGGAGGTAAAGGTATTCGAGGTCCGCAAAGTGCCGGATTATTATTAGGCAGGCGTAAATTGATTGAAGCCGCACGTTTACATACACCGCCAAGGGGCACCACAATTGCCAGAGGTATGAAAGTGAATAAGGAAGAGGTTTTAGGAATGATGGTCGCTTTAGAACTGTATCTGGCCAAAGACCATAAAAAGGAATGGGCACTTTGGGAAAGTCAAATAAAACTGATTAGCGATAGTGCCCTTTCTGTAGATGGTGTAGAGACCGAGATACATGTACCTCCCCATGCCAACCACGTTCCCAGCCTTCGTATTCTTTGGGACGAAAATATCGTGAAAATTTCAAAAGATGATATGCGGAAACAACTTAGAGATGGACATCCTTCCATCGAAACCGTTGGGAATAAAGAAGCGGTTGGGATTACTACTTGGATGATGGAACCTGGCCAAGAAAGAATAGTTGCTCAGAGGGTAAAGGAAATTTTGACCAACGCATAGTTTCTAATTAAAATTTGATAAATGAAAAAATTACTTTTAGGATTAAGCGTAATGATTTTAATGTCGTGCAACCAGGCCCAAGAAAAAAGTCCAGAGGCCAAAAAAGAGACCAATGGTATTGAAAAGGCTGAAGAGGGTTATAACCCTGAGGCAAAACTTCAGGAATTAGGGCTGCAATTAAGAACCCCATCGGCTCCGGTTGCCAATTATGTAAATGCGGTTCGAACAGGTAATCTTATATTTTTGGCAGGGAAAGGGCCACTTCAGAGCAATGGAGAGTATATCACTGGGAAATTGGGCGCTGACTTAACGATAGAACACGGCTATGAGGCGGCCCGTATAACAGGGATAAATCAATTGTCTGTTTTAAAGGCCGAATTAGGTAATCTAAATAAGGTCAAGCGAATTGTAAAGGTAAAAGGAATGGTGAACGCTTCCTCCGATTTTACCGATCATCCAAAAGTGATTAATGGATATTCTGATTTAATGGTAGCGATTTTTGGCGATCGAGGTAAACATGCAAGGGCCGCTGTCGGCATGGGTTCCTTACCAAGTGATATTGCTGTCGAAATTGAAATGGTGGTAGAGGTTTTTGATAATTAAATTCTTTTGAATGAATAAAATAAGTTTGGTTGCCGTCTGTTTATTTTTAGGGACTTCCCTTTTAATTGCACAAGAAGAGTACCGATTAGTTGAAGATATACCGTATTATGATGTACAGATACAGAATACTGACCAATACATACAAGAACGTTGTAAATTGGATGTTTACTATCCCAAAGACGCCAATGATGCGCCAACAGTTGTCTGGTTTCATGGGGGTGGATTGGAATTTGGATCAAAACACATTCCTGAAGGGCTCAAGGAAAAAGGAGTCATTGTAGTTACCGTAAACTATAGATTACACCCTAAAGTCAAGAACCCTGTTTACATCGAAGATGCCGCTGCTGCTGTAGCATGGACGATTAAGAATATTTCAAATTATAATGGAAGTCCAAATAGGGTATTTGTTACTGGTCATTCTGCGGGGGGGTATCTGGCCAGTATGGTGACCATGGATAAAAGCTATTTGGCAAAACATGACATAGATGCTGATAGCCTTGCAGGGTCAATACCATTTAGTGGGCATACCATTACCCACTTTACCGTACGGAAAGAACGCGGCATTGATGGCAAGCAGCCCATTATAGATTCATATGCACCTTTGTACCATATTCGTAAAGATTCACCACCAATGTTGTTGATAACAGGTAATCGTGAGTTGGAACTTTTGGGTAGGTACGAAGAAAATGCCTATTTCTACAGGATGATGAAAATTGTCGACCACCCAGATATTGAGCTTATGGAACTTGATGGTTATGGTCATAATATGGTCTATCCTGCCATTCCTTTGCTATTGGACTTTGTCAAAAAGAAGAACCCAATGAAAGATAGCAAGTAATTTTATTGCATTGCTAGGATTCCTTCAAAAAATTTGGGGTTGTGACCTATCTTGAAGCTGGAAGAGCCTTCGGGCTTTCGCACATTCCATTTTAGGTAACTACAGCCTCCCATCGCCCATTTTTGAATGATTTTTCAAGAGCTTCTAATACTGCGACACCATGAATTATGCTTTCATGACTTCTAGGTTCTTGATGGGATTTGAACATCTCTACCATATCGACATAATTTTTGGAGGGGCTTTTTCCCTCGACCCTCGGTTTAAGTGAAACAATACCCTCATCTGTTTCTATGTAGGTATGCCATCCGTACTTCTTCGTCGTAAAGACCAGAGTTGCTAACATACCGTTTTTAAAAACAAGGCTGGCACTACTGTTTTTCCCATTTTTATGTACTTGCACTTTGTCCACATTGTCTCCAAATAAGTACAATAAAGGTTGTACGATATGCGCTCCATAGAAAAATATGCCTCCATATTTCGACTCCAAATCCACGGGGCCATATCGAACCACCTGGTTTATATTTCCCATATCTTTTAATTGCTCCATAATGTCATAGGTTTCATAGCTATGTGCAATAGCACTAAAAGAAGTTACAGGAGTGCCGTACTTGCGCGCTAGGGCTAAAAATGCCTTACCCTCTTCCGCTCTATAGCAAAAGGGTTTATCTATAAATGTTGGGATTCCAGCTTTTATAAACGAAATTGCCGGTTCTAAATGAAACTTACCATGCCTGTGATCTACGATTAGCGCATCTATTTTGCCGAGCATTTCGTCAGGTTCTTTTACCATATGGGGTATTCCCCCTTTCTGCATGGCTTTTTTTGCAAATTCCTCGGTTTCTCCCCAGACATATTTTACTTCCATTCCCGGAAACGCTTTATCAATATTGAACAACTTTCCAAAGCCAGCGGTATGACTGTTTTCCGCACCAATTATTCCGATGACCGTATTTTTGACCTCAGCCTTACTTTTCCCTATCCATTGAGCTGCAGCTCCAAGGGGTGTAGAAAAAGCCAATGTTGAAAGGGCAGTCCCTTTACCTATTTTTCTTATAAATGATCTTCTCGTATCCATATTATCTTCTTATTATAACTTCATTTCCCAACCTGTTTCATAAGTGCGCCTCCAGAGTTTTGAAGCTGCGATATCGTTTAGGATATGTCCGTTGGATGCATCTATATCCAAAGATCTTCCGACCCGCTGTGCGATATTGCCTAATTGAACAAGCAGGGTGCTTTTATGTCCGGAATCTACACCTGCATTGAGAGAGCCACCGTTACGTATAGCATCAAACATATTTTGTATATGAAGAGCATCAAGTTCTTCGGCAGGATTGCTTTTGTTCCGAGCATCGATTACTTCAGGGGGCCTTACCTTCCTGACCACTTTTCCCTTCAGGTCAAACAATGTATAGCCGTCTCCACCAGGGATGAGCAGGCTTCCATTTTCCCCATAGAAGATAACGCCAACTGAACTTCCCTCAATATCTTTTCCATTACAGCTTCGACCTTCCCAGGACATGGTCGTGTCATTGTCGAAATCTAGGTTTATGATTTGGGTGTCCGGTGTCTCCCAATCGTCATTATATCTGTATCTACCACCGTTTGAGCTTACTTTGCTAGGATAATCTACTTCCATTCCCCAACGTAATAAGTCGATCATATGCGTGCCATTGTTCAGGGCTTCCCCTGTACCCCAGTGCCAATGCCAATGCCAGTTGTAGTGTATAAGATTATCCTTAAAATTTTTGCGAGGTGCCGGTCCTTGCCAAAGTTCCCAGTCCAGCCACGAAGGAACGGCAGTTTCTTTACCGATACCTATGGATTGTCGATTATTTGTATACCAGCCTTTTCCAAAATAAACCCTACCGATAGATCCATTTTTTATGGCATTGATGCCCGCTATGACATTCGGCCATGAACGGCGTTGATTGCCCATTTGGACTACCTTTCCATACTTTTTAGCCGCTGCCACTAGCAGTTCGCCCTCATGAGGGTTATGACTACACGGTTTTTCAACATACACGTGCTTCCCGGCTTCCATGGCCATTAACGAGGCAGGTGCATGCCAATGGTCTGGTGCCGCGATTATCAGTACGTCAACATCATTACTCGTTATCGATTTACGGAAATCGGAATAAGGTTTGGCCTCCATGGTTTGACGTTCTTTTAAAGCCGTCAAACATTTTGCGATGGCCCTGCTGTCAACATCGCAAACATGGATTACATTGCAATTATCTTGGTGTGCAAAATTTTGGGCCAAAGCATTTCCCCGACTATTGACCCCCATTACAGAAACATTTATCCTATTATTTGATCCTAATATCCGCTCATAACTTTTGGCGTCAAATTGTGGTAATATACTACCGGCCACAAAGGCCATGGAGCTTTTTTTTATAAAGTTCCTTCTTGATTTTAAGCTATTTGCCATCGTATTGGTTTTATGTTTCATAAGATCTGTAACCTACAAGATACTGAATGCACGTCAATATTTGTTTTGATTTTTGGACAATCTTGAACGGTTATTAAATAAGTTGGCAAAGACTTTTAAGAGTTCCAAAAAAACTTTGGTTTGCCCTCTGGATATTTTGGCCTCATAGTTCAACGGATAGCCCC
>JAGLKG010000067.1 GCA_023141835.1 Maribacter sp.
CTCCTATGTTTGTTTTTATCTAAGAAGTTAGATTTGTAAATATAAGTGAAAGGGACAAGAGTCGACCGATGGCCAGATGATCTTGAAGATATATCGACCGATAGATATGACCTTGTTCCTTTTATGTCCCTTGGAGTTTGAACAGAATGTAAGGAACGGTCCCAAGGCCGTATCCAGAATATCCAACTAGGAGAAAAAGCGTTGGGGGATATTTCACTTTGTTAATTAAAAAAATGAAATAAGTGAAAAAAGTATTAAAGGAAGTCGCAGGGATCGACGTTGCACAAAAGGAACTGGTGGTTTCATTGGGAAGGATGTACGAAGATCTTGATATCGAGATAGTTTCGTACAAGGTGTTCGCCAATTCCGACAAGGGTATTGCCATGATGGTCAAGTGGATAGGGCTACAATCCAAGGATGCCGATAATGTTCGTTATGTAATGGAGGCTACGGGAGTCTATCACGAGAGGCTTGCCTATAATCTAGACGATAGAGACCTGGGCCTTAGTATCGTACTACCGAACAAAATAAGCAACTATTTTAGAACTTTGGACATCAAGACGATTACCGACAAAACGGCATCGCAGGCCATTGCCAGGTTCGGGCTTGAACGCAAACTCGATAACTGGGCCCGTCCGAATATACTGTACAGACAATTAAAGCAGCTCACTAGGGAGCGCGACCAGATCGTCGAAGAAAGGGCCATGGTAAAAAATCAACTCCATGCCGAGAAATCGGAAGCATTCCCAAATTCAAGGAGTTTGGGCAGGTTAGGGGAAAGGATCAAGTTCTTGAACGGGCAGGAGGCGGAGATAAAAAAGGACATCATAAAATTGATCGATGCCCGGCCAGAGGTAAAGGATACGATAAAAAAAATATCCACGATACCAGGAGTAGGACACCTTACCGCTGTAACGGTCTTGGCAGAAACGAACGGGTTCGAACTGATCAGGAACAAAAAGCAGCTGACCAGTTATGCGGGCTTTGATGTAAGGGAAAAATTGTCGGGAACTTCCGTAAAGGGGAAACCAAGAATATCGAAAAGGGGGAACAAACATCTGAGAAAGGCCATGCACCTGCCCTCTCTTTCCTCGGTAAAGTACAATCGACACCATAGGGCCCTTTATATACGTATTGTATCGAAAAACGGAATCAAAATGAAAGCATTGATAGCGGTACAAAGAAAGATGTTAGAGCTTATCTATGTGATATTCAAAAACAGATCCGTCTATCAAGATGACTACCAAGAAAAAAGAGCACCCTTCACAAACGTGAAAGATGCCCTTTTGCAAACTAGCTTATAGCCGTTTTAGAAAACAATATTAATTAAATAATCTAAAAATCTCTTGATATTTAACACAGAATCTATCGGGATAATCATATCGGTTAGTATGCAATGATGAATTTTGTTTATGCTCATTTCATGTTAATAAATCTAAGTTAAACATTTGGCTATACATATTTTATAAATCCAAGGCCCCTTTTAAAGAACCGAGATACTGAAATATAAAGAATAGACTACCTCTAAAGTGTCCATTTCCTTTATTTTTTTACATATTGATTTTAAAAATGCCACTTTCAGGTATTTTAAATGTTTTGGATTCCCCTTTATAGCTAAACATGCCTGAAGTGCCATTTTTACCTAGAAGTTGGGCGTTTACCAACTTTCCTTCCTTCCATATCATGTTTACTTCAAAACCTCCCCTGGCCTTTAAGCCTTTTACACTCCCTGTTTTCCATGCACTCGGTAAAGCAGGTAGCAGTTCTATTGTTCCCGTGTGTGATTGCAAAAGCAGCTCTGCCATTCCTGCGCAACCACCCATATTTCCATCCAATTGAAAAGGAGGGTGTGCACATAAAAGGTTGGGATAACTTCCACCCCCATCCATATAATTCTCTCCCTTTACGTCTGTTGGGCGCAACAGTGTTTTTAAAAGTTTATAAGCCCGATCACCATCTTTTAATCGTGCCCAAAAATTCATTTTCCAAGCTAGGGACCAACCAGTTCCATCATCACCACGGGCATTTAAACTAATTTTTGCAGCTTCTGCCAATTCCGGAGTAGTTTCAACTGTTATTTGTTTCCCGGGGTGCAAGGCATACAAATGTGAAACATGTCGATGTTTATTATTTGGATTATCAACATCTTCTTTCCACTCCTGTAATTGTCCCCAGTTTCCAATGGTCGGTAGAACTATTTTATCTCGAATTATGGTTGCCTCTTTTTTAAATTCTGCATCTATCCCCAATACTTCGCAAGCCTTAATGCAATTATTCAATAAGTCCCAAGCCATTTGATGATCCATGGAAGCACCACGCGAAATTCCCCCATGTTCAGGAGAATAGGAAGGTGACGAAACTAAAAAACCATTTTCGTCTTCCGTTAAATAATCAACCCAGAACAAGGCGGCTTCTTTCATTAATGGATATCCGGTTTCCCTTAAATATTCCTTGTCTTGGGTAAAATCGTAATGTTCCCAGGCATGTTGGCATAACCAAGCTGCTCCTCCAGGGAAAAATCCCCAGGGAAACCCCCAACCTGGTGCTGTATACCCAAATGGATTATTCATAGTATTCACAATCCAACCACGCGTATTAAAAAATGCTTTGGCAGAAACTTTCCCAGGTTCTACCAAACTTTCCATATAGGTGAATAAAGGCGTATGGCATTCAGCCAGATTGGTGACTTCGGTAGGCCAGTACAGCATTTGTTGATTGATATTCATATGGTAATCGGCTGCCCAGGGAGGATCGGTACTGTCATTCCATTTTCCCTGCAAATGCAATGGCATAGTTCCTGGGCGCGAGGCAGCAATCATCAGGTATCGGCTGTATTGAAAATAGGTCTGCTCCAGACCGGGATCGATTGTTCCGTTTGAATAAGCTAGTAAGCGCTGGTCAGTCGGTACCGAATCATGTTGATTTTCATCTAAATTAAGTTCGACGCGGGTATATAAATTCTTATAATCTTTTTGATGTACCGCTCGTACCTCTTTGTACGTTTGCCTTTCCATTTTTACCAAAGATTCTTTATTGTCCACTTTAAAATCAAAACCACTATATTTTGGATATTCCAACCTATAATCGGTTGCTGCTACATGGTAAATTGTTAAGAGTTTAGCCTCGGAAATTTGTAGTTTTCCATCTTTAAAAGTTACTTTTCCATCTGTATCTATCTTTAAAGAAGTTTCATATTGCATCCCGTTATCCTCCACTTGGCCTTGATAGGTGTATCTGTTATTTGAAAAAAACTCTTTCTCCTTTATATGGGGAGATTGGTATTCAACACTATAATTGGTCTTGGTATCGCTTTCAAAACGATAAACCATTGCTTTTGCCGGGTAACTTCCAAAATAGGTGCGCCTGTATTTCTGTCTGTTAATTTCGTATGAAACCTTTCCTTCGCTATTGGTCAGATCCAATTCACGCTTGTAATTGGATGGTTCTCCTTCGTGCGAAACATAAATGAACAGGTCGCCCATGGTTTGTTGAGCTCCAAAATCACCAAACTGTGACCCACCACTTTTTTTATGGATTTTACCGGTTAATTCTTGATTTGCCAACTGGTGTGCTTCATCCAATTTCCCATCATTCAACAATTTTCTAACTTGCTCCAAATTTTCCCATGCTCCTTCTCTGGTACCATAATTATATGCTTCAAATGAACCAGGGCCGCCACTCCACAACGAACCCTCGGAAAATTGGATTTGCTCTTTTTCAACTCCTCCAAAAAACATGGCTCCCATGTATCCATTTCCAATGGGTAGCGCTTCGGTCATCCACTCTGTTGCAGGTTGTTCGTACCAAAGTCTTAAACTATCCTTTTTAGTATTATTGGTTGTACAAGATATCAGGCTTATACATGAAACTATAAGTACGGTTTTTGATAAAAAGTTCATATTTGAATTGGATTATTAGTCTACTGTTCAAAAACGATGGTGAGCTATGTAAAAAGTTCCATCATTTGATAATGACGTTATTTTTAATTCAATTTAAGAAAAAATGATACTCTCAATTATGTCTAGTTACTG